>JAIPDU010000013.1 GCA_021737525.1 Desulfohalobiaceae bacterium
TTTTTTCGTCCTTGAGGCGATCGCAGTCGATGCCGCTCAAGGCGCGTATGAGCGTGGTCTTGCCGTGGTCGATGTGTCCGGCTGTTCCCATGATGACGGGCATGCTGGCCTCGTTTCGTGTTTTTGGGCTTGGAGATTGACTTATCCCGCTGAGCCGCGGCGGTTCCCGCGTCCGGCTACCTTTTGGCTGCGCAACGAGCCTGATGCGTCCGGCGCCCGGAGTCTCCGTCCCGGACAAAAGATCCAGCAGCGGAGAGATCAATCCTAAAGGCAATGGCCGGAGGATGCAATTACATGTCACTCCCCGGGTTTATTCATATGGGAACAAATTCAGCCTGCTGCTTGACACGCGTTTTGTTCCTTACCTAGGATCATCCTGATTATTCTGATCCCCTTCCATGCGCGGAGTCGTTCCCGTCCTGGGCCTCATTCCCCGCGGCCCCGGGTCCCGCGCAGGAGAGCGGATGTGCCGGGCACGGGTCTTGCGGGCCCTGGTTTCCCGGTCGATCCTGGTGCGTTGTGAGGGCGGGTGTATCACGATTGAAGACAAGGGAGCCTGGCATGAACAAGGAAGGAGAAGGACAAAGGACCTACATCCTGTTGGGGAGCAGCGGCGGCGGCAAAACCTCGCTGGCGGAAATGCTGCTCTTTGCGACCGGAGCGAGCACGCGCATGGGCAGCATCACCGGCGGGAATACCTTTATGGACTTCGAGCCCGAGGAAGTGAAGAAAGGGGGGAGCATCCAGCCCGCCTACGCTGTGTACAGCCATGCAGGGCAAAGGCATTTTGTCCTCGATGTCCCGGGAGACACCAATTTTCAGGGCGAGTTGCCCTATCAGCTGGCGGCAGCGGACGGAGGGGTCTATGTCTTTGATGCGGTGGACGGGATCAAGCCGCAGGACAGGAAAGTCTGGAGGGAAGCCCGGGAGCGCGGCCTTCCCATGCTTGGGGTGGTGAACAAGCTGGACCGGGACCGGGCGGACACCGAGCAAATTATCAGCGGCTTGCGGGACGGGCTAGGTGCCAAGCCCGTGCCCTGCTATCTGCCTCTCGGCGATTCCGGAGACTTTCAGGGCGTGGTGGACGTGCTGCAGGGTTCGGCCTATTTCTTCGATCCCGATTCCGGGGCTGCCACTCCGGGAAAGGTCCCCGAGGGGATGCAGGACACGATTGCCGAGATGTACGAGGCGGCAGTGGAGAATATCGCGGAAAGCGACGAGGAGCTGATGGAAAAATATCTGGAGGAAGGGGATCTCGAAGCCGATGAAATCCAGTCCGGGCTCCGCAAGGGGGTTCTCGCCGGGGAGCTGATCCCGCTTTGTCCCGCGGCGTCACTGGAGGGCAAGGGAGCGGGCCTCATCCTGGAGATGATCCAGAAGCTCCTCCCCTCTCCCCTGGAACGGGCCCCCTGGCCGGGAACCGAGGGCGAGGAGCGGGAATCGTCCCCGGACGCCGCTCCGGCCTGTTTCGTGTTCAAGACCATAGTGACCCCCTTCGGCGGACAGTTGAACATGCTCCGGGTCATGTCCGGCACCATTGCATCGGACATGCAGGTCTTCAATCCCGGGAAGCAGGCCAGGGAAAAGCTGAGCCAGCTGCAGTGGGTCGTGGGCAAGAAGCAGGAGCCCTGCAAGGAGGAGGTGGGCCCCGGAGCCCTCGTGGCCGTGGCCAAGCTGAAGCAAACAGGCACCGGCGACACCCTTTGCTCGGAGAAGGAGCCCTTCGTCTTCGCCGCTCCCCAGCTGCCTTCACAGGTGCTGTCCTATGCCCTGGTCGGTTCCAAGGAGGACGAGGACAAGATGATGATGGCCGTGCACAAGCTCTTGGAGGAGGACGTGAGCCTCAAGCTGGAGCACAACGATGAAACCGGGGATATCCTGCTTTCCGGGATGGGCCAGCAGCACATCGAGATGGCCGTGGAGAAGGTCAGGCGGCGGAACAAGGTGGAGGCCAAGCTGCAGGATCCCAGGATCCCTTACAAGGAGACCCTGAAGGCAGGGGCGGACGCCCAGGGACGGTTCAAGAAGCAGAGCGGCGGCAGGGGACAGTTCGGGGACTGCGTGATCAAGATCGAGCCCCAGGAGCGCGGGCAGGGTTACGAGTTCGTCAACCAGATCGTGGGCGGCGTGATCCCCAAGCAGTACATCCCCGCGGTGGACCAGGGCATCCAGGAGGCGGCCCAGAAGGGGGTCTTGGCGGGCTATCCCGTGGTGGACTTCAAGGTGACCTGCTACGACGGCTCCTATCACAGCGTGGATTCCTCGGAGATGGCCTTCAAGGTGGCCGGATCCATGGCCTTCAAGAAGGCGGCGGATAAGGCCGGCCTGACGCTTCTGGAGCCGATCATGACCCTTGCCATCGAGGTTCCTGACGAATACATGGGGGACGTGATCGGAGACATATCCAGCCGCAGGGGGAAGGTGCTGGGCTACGATACGAATCAGGGCATCACCGAGATCCGGGCCCAGGCCCCCATGGCGGAAATCCTGCAGTATGCGCCGGATCTTCGGGCCATGACCGGGGGGCAGGGCGTATTCTCCATGCAGTTCGACCACTACGAGGAATGTCCTCCCCACGTGCAGGAGGCGATCCTGGAACAGGTCCGGGAAAAGGCGGAATAGATCGCGACGGCTGGAGACCGTTCCATTTTTCCGTGTATGGCATGCTCGCAAGCCGCTCCCCGGGAGTGGCCAGGCTGATAGGAATAAACCGCCAAGGCGCCAAGAGCGCCAAGAAGGCGCGAAGGAAGAATATTTCCCTTTGCCGGGCCGCGGCAAAGGGAAAGGTTTGGCCTTGCGCCCGAGTCTCCGACAGCGAAGGCGCTCTTTGCTTTGCGGGCGTTCCCGCAAAGCAAAATAGCTTTCCTTTGCGACATCCTTGGCGCCCTTGGCGTCTTGGCGGTTAAAAAAGACCGTACTTGCCCGCTTCTTCAGTCCGTGGCACGGAGCCGCTCCCCGGGAGCGGCTTTTTAGCAGCTTCACAGGCCCCTTGTGCAGAGGGGCAAACTGCGTTATGCAGGACTTCCGGCAAGGAGGGGCAACCGTTCCTTGCTCGGAAATGACTGTCTGGGACCAGAGGGAGATATGGACAGCAGCGAGGCGAAGTCGGGACGAGCGGCCCGCGCTGGGGTCGTGCTGCGGAGCGTGGTGTTCTACACGGTCTTTGGGCTGGTCACCCTGTTTGTTTCCCTGAGCGTAATCCTGCTGAGCCCTTGGCCGCGCACCATGGCCCTGCGCCGCAAACTGGAGGGGTTCTGGGCCGGGGCCGCGGTTCGGGTCGGCGGAGTCCGAGTGGTGAGCGATGTTCCGGATCTGGATCCGGATGGGAACTATGTTTTTCTGGCCAACCATCAGAGCCATATGGACATACCCATCATCCTCTCCCTGTTTCCGGAATTCCGTCCCCGGTTCCTGGCCAAGGAGTCCCTGTTCAAGATCCCCATCTTCGGGCCGGGCATGGCGAAGACCGGCCATTTTTCCGTGGACAGGGAGAACAGGCGGCAGGGTATGAAGGATCTCCAGAAGGTGGTGGACTCCGTGCAGCAGGGAGAGTCCGCCCTGGTGTTTCCGGAGGGGACCCGCAACAGCGGGTCGGACGGCCTTCTCCCCTTTCAGAGCGGGGCCTTCATCCTTCTGCTCAAGAGCAACGTCCCAGCAGTGCCCCTGGTTCTGGACGGATCGAACCGGATCCTGCCCCGCGGGGCCAAGTGGCTTCGTTCGGGCACGGTCCGTATTCGGGCCCTCGCGCCCGTCAATGTTGCTGAGCGCTATTCGCTGAAGGACAGGGAAAGCCTGAAACAGGAGATGTGGCGCACGATGCAAAACGAATTTTTGGAGATAAGCTCATGGCAGGAGGAGAGAACTGGGTAACTCTTTATCCAGTAGGTGGACTGGGAGAAATCGGACAGAACTGTATGCTCCTGGAGAGCCGGGACAGCGCGATCCTCATCGATTGCGGGCTCATGTTCCCGGAAGATTTTCATTACGGCATCGATGTCCTTATTCCGCGTCTGGATTTCTTGCTGGAAAAGAAGGACAAGATTGCCGGCATCATTCTGACCCATGCCCATGAGGATCATATCGGGGCCCTGCCCTGGCTGCTCAAGGACATGAACGCACCGCTCTACGGCTCGGAATTTACCCTGACCATGGTGCAGAACAAGCTGCGGGACGGGAGCCTGGTCAATGCCGAGGATGTGGCCTTCCACATGGTCCAGCCCCGGGACGAAATGCGCATCGGGGATTTTACCCTGCATTTCTTTCCGGTTTGCCACTCCATCATCCAGGGCTACGCCCTGGGGATGGAGACCCCGGTGGGCCGCATCCTGCACACGGGCGACTTCAAGATCGATCAGAATCCTTTGGGTGGGCACTTCACGGATCTGGAGGGAATCGGGGCCTTTGCCGAATCCGGGGTGAGGATGATGCTCTCCGACTCCACCAACGTGGAGCGGGAAGGCCGGGCCATGACCGAGCTGGAGGTCAAGGACACCCTGCGGGACATCTTCACCCAGGCCGAGGGGCGGGTGGTGATGACCCTGTTCTCCAGCCACGTGCAGCGCATTCAGGAGATCGCGGATCTGGCCACGCAGTTCGGGCGAAAGATCGCCGTGAGCGGCCGCAGCCTTCTGAACACCATCGACGTCGCCCGCAGGTTGGGGCTGTTGAACGTCTCCGGGGACGTGTTCTGTGAGCTGTCGGAGCTCAGGGATACTCCGGACCGGGATGTCGTTCTTCTGGTTACCGGATCGCAGGGCGAGCCCATGTCCGCGCTGACCCGGCTGGCAGAGGGGTCCCACAGGCAGCTCCGCATCCACCGGGGGGATACGGTGATCATGTCCTCGCGCTTTATTCCCGGCAACACCAAGGCGATCAACAAGGTGATCAACAGCCTCTATCGCCTCGGAGCCGAGGTAATGTACGAAAAGGTGCAGGCGGTGCACGCCTCGGGCCATGCCCACAGGGAAGAGCTGGAGACCATGCTGCGCACGGTCCGGCCCACCTTTTTTGTTCCGGTTCACGGGGAATACAGGCATTTGATCAAGCACTCCCGGCTGGCCCGGGAAAACGGCGTGGCGGAGGAAAGGGCCCTGGTCCTGGAGAACGGGCAGCCGCTCACCTTGTTCGAGAAGGGGATCCGCTTCGAGGAGCAATTCTCCGCGAATTCGGTCATGGTGGACGGCAAGGGAGTGGGCGACGTCGGCCGCTCCATCCTCAAGGAGCGACGCCTGCTCGCCGGAGAGGGGATGGTGATCCTGCTCCTGGTGCTGGACAGCGAAAGCGGGGAGATCCTCATGGGGCCCAAGATCCAGTCCAAGGGATTTATCTTCGAGCAGGAATACGCCCACATCCTGGAGGAAGCGGAATCCATCGTCCTGGATGTCTACGCCCAGGTGTCCAGCACCGACTGGAAGAAGCTCAGGCAGAGGAGCAAGGCCGCCCTTCGGCGGTATTTCCAGCGCTCCCTGGACCGGGATCCGGTGATCGTGCCTTTGGTAATCAATGTGTGATCAGGGATTCGCGATCGGCTGATCCGGATGTTCGGACACCGGATATTCGGCATCCGACCTCTGAGCTCTGATTTTCCTTCTTCTGACCTTTGTCCTTTGGAGTCCGGCATGCGCGTGGTACGGGTTGGCTACAGGGAACAGACTTTCTACGCGGCGTTTTATTCGGATCACGTCCGTCCTCTGGACCGCAGTGTCCAGGCCCCGGAAAGCATCCCCCTGGAGGAGATCGAGCTGAAGAGGTCGGTGCAGCCGACGAAAGTGGTCTGCGTGGGGCTGAACTACCACGCCCATGCCCAGGAGCTGGGGCGGAAGATTCCCCGGGAGCCGCTTCTCTTTCTCAAGCCCCCCTCCTCGGTCATAGGTCCGGGCGAGACCATTCAGCTCCCCGCCCAGTCGGACAGTGTCCACTACGAGGGGGAGCTGGCCATGGTCATGGGTCGGCTTTGCAGCGGCGTCTCGGCTGAGGAGGCTTCCGAGTACATCTTCGGCTATACCTGCGCCAACGATGTGACAGCCAGGGATCTTCAGGAGCGGGACGTGCAATATACCCGCGCCAAGGGATTCGACACCTTCTGTCCCCTGGGGCCCTGCATCGAGACGGAGCTGAATCCGGAAGAGGGGGTGGAGATCAGGACCCTGCAAAACGGAGAAGTCCGGCAACAGGGCAGGACCTCGGACATGGTCTTTCCCCCGGCACAGCTGGTCAGCTTCATTTCCGGCGTCATGACCCTGAATCCGGGGGATGTGATCCTAACCGGCACGCCGCCCGGAGTGGGAGCTCTTCGCCCAGGGGACAAGATCGGGGTGGAGATCGAGGGCCCCGGAGTGCTGGAGAACCTGGTTCAGGGGTAATAAGCGGATTGGTCACTGCCGGGGCCGGGCTTGAGGAATGCAGTTATGTGTCGGCCCCTTAGGGGGGTATTCCCGGGAGAACAAATCCGGCCTGGGAGCTGATCTAGGGCTATCGCATTTGGATATCTCCTCATAATGTAGAGATTTTTAAGGTGGTTAGTGCCCCTGCCTGCTCTTCGTGACAAGTCTCAGACAGGCATTCAAGAGATTAAATCCCTGATCTTTTCTCTGTGTGTCTCTGTGCTCTCAGTGGTAAAAACACTTCACCACAGAGGACACAGAGGTGCACAGAGAACGGAGAAAGCGGGGACGAGTGCATTATTACCTTTTTGTCCATTAGTTCAGTATGTTAATTCAAATGCGATGGCCCTGGAAGCTGATCGGTTTACCCTTGTCAGCGCTTTTTTTCTGTATTAGACGTAATTGTTTAACAGGGAGCACCCACGCCGCGAGCTCGAGACAGCTCCCATCCGTGCGTGGGTCCCTAGCTCGTTTCTTTTTGCAAAACGCACACTTCGGCTGATCCCGGGGTCTCCGGAAGCAGGTAAAGCCCGGAGCGAAGGATCGCGACAGGGTCGGAGTGGAGGAAACAACCCAGGAGTAAGGAGAAGAACATGGCGAACATCACCATGAAGGAAATGCTGGAGACCGGGGTCCATTTCGGTCACCAGACCAGGCGGTGGAACCCCAAGATGCGAACCTACATCTTTGGTTCCCGGAAAGGGATCCACATCATTGATCTGCAACAGACCATGCCTCTCTTTGACCGGGCCTACGACTTCCTGGTCAATGTTGTGGCCAACAAGGGCAAGGTGCTCTTCGTGGGCACCAAGCGCCAGGCCCAGGACATCATCCAGGAGGAGGCCGAACGGGCGGATCAGTTCCACATCACCACGCGCTGGATGGGCGGAACCCTGACCAACTTCGGCACAATCAAGCACAGCGTGGAGCGAATGAAGAAGCTGGAGTCCCGCTTCGAAGACGGCAGCATCCATCGTTTCCCCAAAAAGGAAGTGGTGCATATGGAGCGCGAGCTTGCCAAGCTGCGCCGCACCCTGGGTGGTGTCCGGAGCATGGAGGACTTTCCCCAGGCCGGCTTCATCGTGGATCCCAAGCGGGAGGAGATCGCGGTTCGGGAATTCAACAGGCTGGGCATTCCCATTGTGGCAGTCACGGACACGAATTGCGATCCCGATGTCGTGGACTATGTCATTCCCGGCAATGACGACGCCATCCGGGCGATCAAGCTGTTCACCTCGCGCGTGGCGGACGCTTGCCTGGAAGGCGCCGCGCACCAGGAGGAGTCCGCCGAGGAAACCATGGCTGGATCCGTGGAGGAGAGCGCCGGGAAGGAACAGACTGTTCCGGAAGAGGTTGCCCCGGAGGAGCCCGCAGAGGGTGTTTCCCGCGAGTTCGGGGAAGAGGCTGAAAACCAGACCGAATCCGAGTGATAGGAGATAGAAGCATGGAGATAACCGCGAAAATGGTCAAGGATCTCCGGGAAAAGACCGGTGCCGGAATGATGGATTGCAAAAAGGCCCTGCAGGAGACGGACGGCGACGAGAAGAAAGCCGTGAACTGGCTGCGGGAGAAGGGCATCTCCAAGGCCGAGAAACGCTCGGGCCAGTCCGCGGCCGAGGGTGTCATCGGCTCCTATGTCCATACCAACGGCAAGATCGGTGTGCTCGTGGAGGTGAACTGCGAAACCGATTTTGTGGCCAAGAACGAGAAGTTCCAGGAATTCGTCAAGAATATGGCCATGCAGGTCGCCGCGGCCAACCCCGTCTGTGTGCGGCCCGAGGAGTTGCCCCAGGAGTCCCTGGAACAGGAGAAGGAGGTCTACCGCAAGCAGGCCCAGGCCGAGGGCAAGCCGGAGCATGTTGTGGAACAGATCGTCCAGGGCCGGGTCAAGAAGTACTATAAAGAGGTCTGCCTCCTGGAGCAGCCCTATATCAAGGACGACTCCCTCACTGTCTCGGATCTGCTCAACGAGCTGATCGCTGTGCTGGGGGAAAAGATCGTTATCAATCGATTCCAGCGCTTGGAAGTGGGCGAGAGCCAGCAATAGCAGGATAAGGGCCCCATACGGGGCCCTTTTTTCTTGAGTCCCAATGGTCCTGTCAGTAGAATATGACATGGTCCATTCGTTCCCTTGCTTGAAACGAGGCAGGGGACAGTCCGCCTGATGGAACCCCATTTGCCGTACGGCGGGAGTTATGAGCCAACTCATGTATAAGAGGGTGTTGCTCAAGTTGAGCGGGGAGGCCCTGGCCGGAGAAGGAGCGTTCGGGGTGGACCAGGAGGCCATCGATGTTATCAGCCAGGACGTTCTGGAAGCGGTGGAGCGGGGCGTGGAAATGGCCCTGGTCATCGGCGGGGGAAATATCTTCCGCGGGGTCTCTACTTCCGCCCAGGGAATGGATCGTGCCTCAGCGGACTATATGGGCATGCTGGCCACGGTGATGAACGGCCTCGCCCTGCAGGACAGTCTGGAGAAATACGGGCTTGTCACCAGGCTGACCACCGCCTTTCGGATGCAGGAGGTGGCCGAGCCCTATATCCGGCGCCGGGCGGTGCGGCATTTGGAAAAAAAGCGGGTGGTCATCTGCGCCGCGGGAACGGGCAATCCGTACTTTACCACGGACACCGCGGCCTCGCTTCGAGCCATGGAGCTCAAGGCCGACGTCCTGCTCAAGGCGACCCGGGTGGACGGTGTCTACGACAAGGATCCCAAGGATCCCGGGGCCACTCTTTTGCGCAGGCTGACCTATCTGGATGTGCTGCGGAACAATTTGAAAGTGATGGATTCCACAGCGATTTCGCTGTGCATGGACAATGACCTCCCGGTTGTGGTTTTCAATCTGCTTGAGAGGCACAACGTATTGCGGGTCATTGAAGGGGAAGATGTGGGCACAGTCGTGCAAGGAGGTTAGGCATGGAGGACGTATTCCAGGATTGCCGGGAACGGATGGACAAGGCTCTTCAGACCCTTGGCAGGGATTTCGGCAAATTGCGGACCGGCAGGGCCTCGACAACACTGGTGGAGGATGTCCAGGTGGACTACTACCAAATGCCCACTCCCCTGAACCAATTGGCCTCCATCTCCATTCCGGACAGCAGGACCATAGTCATTCAACCCTGGGACAAGAGCTCCATCGGGAATGTGGAAAAGGCCATCATGAAGTCGGAGCTGGGCCTCAATCCCATCAACGACGGCAAGATGATCCGCATCAACATCCCGCCTCTGACCGAGGAGCGGCGCAAGGAACTGGCCAAGGTGGCCAAGAAATACACCGAGGACACGAAAGTGGCCATCCGGAATATCCGCCGTGAAGCCAACGACACCCTCAAGAAGCGCAAGAACAACAAGGATATCTCCGAGGACGAGATGCATTCCGGGCAGGAGGAGATCCAGAAGATCACCGACGAGTTCGTGAACAAGGCGGAAAAGGCCCGGGAGGAGAAAGAGAAGGAAATCATGGAGCTGTAGTTCCCTTGAGCCAGGATAATACCGTGGACCCAACCCGGAAGGAGAGGACGCTTCCCAGGCATGTGGCCATCATCATGGATGGTAATGGTCGCTGGGCCAAGCAGCGCGGCCTGCCACGAAGCGAGGGGCACAAGGCCGGAACAGAGGCCGCAAGGGGCATTGTGACCCGATGTGCCGAGCTGGGGATCGAGCACCTCACCCTGTACACCTTTTCCAAGGAGAACTGGCGCCGCCCCAGCGAGGAGGTCGACTTCCTCTTCGATCTGTTGATCCGCTTCATTCGGGGAGAGCAGCAACGGCTCATCGACGAGTCCATTCGCCTCAACCTCATTGGCGAGCCCGGGGGACTTCCCGCAGGGGTTCGGCACGTGCTGCAGCGGGTGTGCAACAAGACGGCGAAGGGGGAGAAGATGAGCCTCAACCTGGCCCTGAACTATTCCGGCAGGGACGAGATCCTGGCGGCCTGTCGACTCATCGCCTCCCAGGGGCTCGATCCGGACCGGATCGACGAGCGGCTCTTCGCCAGCTACTTGAGCACCGGAGACATGCCCGACCCGGATCTCATAATCCGGACCAGCGGCGAGCGTCGCTTGAGCAATTTCCTGCTCTTTCAGTCCGCTTATTCCGAGTTCTATTTCTCGGATACCTTGTGGCCGGACTACGGCGCGGCGGACCTGGACCTGGCCCTGGAGGACTTTCGCTGTCGATGCCGCCGCTTCGGCGGGGTTTCGGAGGAATAGGAGCTCCAGGTTTACGGTTCCGGGTTGGGATTCGGGAAGAGCGGGGCGCTTGGCTTTGAGGTGGTTATTCACCACATCCCGGAGATCCCGGGGAAGGGGATCCCCGACAGGGTTTTGCTGAGCGCTGTCACCTGCTTTCAAACGGGAAACGGATAACGGTGAACGGGGAACGGTGAACCCTCACCGCGGAACGCACCCATGAGCTCCCACGCACAACGCATCCTCACCGGTCTGGTCCTGATCCTTGCTCTGGGCTATTTCGTTTTTTGGGCCACTTCCCTGGAGCTGGCCCTGGGAGTCCTCCTCCTGAGCGGGATGGGGCTCTGGGAGTTCTTTTCCCTGTTCTGGCCGGGGTGGGAGCAAATCGGTCTCAAGGCGGCGGGCATAGTCCTCGCGGTACCCGTTGTGATGCACGGCTTCCTGGGCGTCTCCGTTCTCGGGCCTCTGCTCCTCTGCCTGTGGCTGGTCAACACCTTCTTCATCCTGCAGTACGCCAGGGGAAGGAACCCGGATTGGCAAACCCTGCAGATCGTGAGCCTTGGGCTGGTCTATATACCGCTGGCGCTGCAGTTCCTTGTGGGGCTGGCAGCTGTGGAGCTTCTCCTTGTCCTGCTCGCCGCCTCCGCCACGGACATATTCGCCTTTTATTCCGGTTCCTGGTGGGGCAAGCGCAGGATGCTGCCCGCGGTGAGCCCCAAGAAGACCTGGACAGGAGCCTGCGGCGGTTTGGCCGGGTGCCTGGCGGTCAGCCTCGCCCTGGGCCTTGGCTTTGGATCCGCTGCCTGGCCCGTCTGGATCGGCCTCGGAGTGACGCTCAACCTGGCAGCGCAGTTGGGTGACTTTTTTGTCTCCGCCCTGAAGCGGGTCCGGGACGTCAAGGATTCTGGGCGCCTTTTGCCCGGTCACGGGGGACTCCTGGACCGCTTCGACAGCGTTCTCCTGGTGGTTCCGGCGTACATGCTATTCCAGACTGCTTGGCCGCTGTTCTAAGGCGGGTTCCCCGTGTCGGTATGTCGGTATGTCAGTGTGTCAGTATGTCGGTGTGTCGATAATCCGCTGATTCACTGACCCACTGATTCACTGACAAACTGACCCACCGGCCTTGCGCTGAGCTCCCTGTTGAACACCGAACCCAGAACGCGGAACCCAGAACGCGGAACGGTGAACCCGTATATGCTCTCCTATATTTCCCCACTTTATAACGCGCGCACTCTCCCCCTGCAGGGGCGCAGGCTTGTGGTCCTGGGAAGCACGGGTTCCATCGGCCGGAACGTGTTGCGGGTCGCCGGGGAGAATCCGGACTCCTTTCGGGTCCTGGCCCTGGCTGGCGGGGATAATGTCGAGCTGCTGGCAGAACAGGCTGCGTTGTGGCGTCCGGACTACCTGGCAGTGCGCTCGGAGGAATCCATTCCGGAGCTCAGCCCCCGTCTGCCAAGCGGCTATTCCCCGGATATCCAGGTGGGACAGGCCGCGTACGAGGGGCTGGCTGCACTGGAGGAGGCGGACCTTGTGGTTTCGGCCCTGATGGGGGCCGCCGGGCTCGCACCCACGGTTTCCGCCCTTCGACGGGGCAAGGTGGTCGCCCTGGCCAACAAGGAGTCCCTGGTCCTGGCCGGAGATCTGATACGTCGCTGCTGCGGGGAGACCGGTGCGAGCCTTTTGCCTGTGGACTCGGAGCACAATGCCCTGTTCCAGGCCCTGGCCGGGAGCAACGAAAAGGAGGCGGCGAAGCTGCACCTGACTGCCTCCGGAGGGCCCTTCCGGGACAAGGACCGGGCCTTTTTGCGGGATGTGACCCCGGAACAGGCGCTCAAGCACCCCAGTTGGTCCATGGGGGCCAAGATCAGCGTGGATTCCGCCACACTGATGAACAAGGGTCTGGAGATCATCGAGGCCCATCATCTTTTCGGAGCGGATCCGGAACACATCGAGGTCCTGATCCACCCGGAGTGCATCGTGCATTCCCTGGTGGAGTACCGGGACGGCAGCACCCTGGCCCAATTGGGGCTTCCGGATATGCGGGTGCCCATCGCCTATTGCCTGAGCTATCCCCATCGCCTGGAAGCGGACCTGCCCGGACTGGACCTGGCGGCTCGGGGCAGTCTCACCTTCCTTCCCCCGGACACGGAGCTCTTCCCCTGCCTGGGGCTGGCCAGGGAGGCCCTGCGCGCGGGACCCAGCCATCAGGTCGTGCTCAATGCGGCCAACGAGGTGGCGGTGGAGCTCTTTCTGCAGCGCCGGCTGTCCTATTTCGGCATCGCAGAGGCGAATAGAAAGGCCCTGCAGGAGCATTCCTCCATTTCCCTGAACGGAGTGGAGGACATCCTGTCCCTGGACCGTGAAGTGCGCGAGAGAACAAGGCGGTCGATCCGGAAATGATCAGTGTTGTGGCCATAGTCCTCGTCCTCGGGGCCCTCATCTTCTTTCACGAGCTGGGCCATTTCGCGGTGGCCAAATCCATGGGCATCGGCGTGCGGACCTTCGCCCTGGGTTTCGGGAAAAAGGTGGCCGGCTTCACCCTGGGCGAGACCGAATACCGGCTCTGTCTGGTCCCCCTGGGGGGATATGTCCAGCTGTTGGGGGAAAGTCCCGGAGAGGAGCTGTCCCAAGAGGACGAGGTCCGGAAGAGCTTTTCCCATCGCCCGCCGTGGCAGCGCATGCTCGTGGTCGGCGCGGGTCCGGTGTTCAACTTCCTCCTGGCCCTGGTGATCTATGCGGGCATCTTCCTCATTGTGGGACAGCAAATGCTCGCTCCCACCATCGGCTCAGTCGTGGAGGGAGCACCGGCAGAGCGGGCCGGTCTCAAGCCCGGGGACAGAATCGTCTCCATCCAGGGCGAGCCCATAGACTACTGGCATCAGCTCGCGGAGCATATCCAGGGGTCCGAGGGGAAACGGCTCGTTCTTCGTGTGGAGAGGGACGACTCGATCAGGACCATCCGGGTGACGCCCCGGATGCAGACCGCGAAGAACATCTTCGGAGAGGAGGTCAAGGCCGCCCGGATCGGGATCCAGGTCGCAGGGGACACCATCTATCGCGACTTGGGGCCGCTCGAGGCCGTGGGAGCCGGAATACAGCGGACCTGGCAGGTGGTCAAGCTCACCTTTCTGGGGCTGGTGAAGATCATTCAGCAGGCCGTGCCTTTGAAGAGCCTGGGCGGACCCATTCTCATCGCCCAGTTGGTGGGTGAGCAGGCCCAACAGGGATTGCTGGACGTCCTGAGCCTGACCGCCCTGATCAGTGTCAATCTGGGCATCTTGAACCTGCTGCCCGTACCGGTCCTGGACGGGGGACACCTCCTTTTCTTCGGGCTGGAAACGGTGCTGGGCAGACCCGTGGACCCCAAGTGGCGCGAAGTGGCCATGCGCATCGGCCTGTCCCTGCTTATCGCCCTTATGATCCTGGTGATCTACAATGACCTCTTCCGCCTCTTCGGATGAAATCATACTTGCCCTGAACGCCGCTGAGGACAGGCTCCAGGCGGTGCTGGGAAAAGCCGGCGAGCTGTTCTGCTCCCGCGAAGTCAGCGCTCCGAGCCGGGGAATCACTTTGCTTCCCCGCGCCGTGCAGCAGTGCCTGGAGGAAGCCGGGCCTGGCGCAAAAGATATTGACCGAATCGCCTGCGTGCGCGGCCCTGGAGCCTTCACCGGCCTCCGCATCGCGCTCTCCTATGCCCTGGGCCTGGCCCGAAGCCTGGGCCTGCCCCAGTGCGGTCTGGACTATCTCCCCCTGATTGCCGAGGTGCCGGCCAGAACCGTGCCCGGAGAGCTGTGGGTCATGACCAGGGCCCGCATCAATACGGTCTATCTGCAGGGCTTCATAGCGGAGCCGGAACACGGGGTGCGAGCCGTGAGCGATCCGGCGGCCCTGTTTCTGGAGCAGGCCGCACGGATACTGGAAAGCCGCGGCGCCCCCCTGCATCTTGTGGGCAGCGGGCTGCGGGAGAATCAGGACTACCTGGTCCGGCATTTGTCGCGGGCCCGATTTTTGGATAGAATCTGGGACAAGCCCTGCCCGGATACCTTGCTCGCGGCGGCGAGCAGGGGGACCTACACCCGGGATCCGATCGAGCCGAGCTATATGCGACCCTCCGACGCCGAGGCGGACCTGCCCCGGATTGCGGCCCAGCGCGGCGTGGATCCCTCGGATTGGTCCGCCACAAGCGGCGGGTAACAGCAGTTCCCTGGTTGAGGGCAGCCGGGGATGGAAACGGCCCCGGTGCCCCGGGGTGCTTCAAAGCACAGGGTGGACAAACAGCCCGGTTGCAGAGAGCCTATGGCCTGGAAGAATCAGCCCGAGCCCCTTACCTCCAGCCTGGAAGACTACCTGGAGGCCATTTTCGCCCTGGAGCGGGAAAGCAAATCCGCTCGCTCCAAGGACATCGCCGAGCGCCTGGGTGTGCAGCGGGGCTCGGTGACAGGTGCGCTGCAGAGTCTGTCCCAAAGGGGCCTTATCCACTACCATCCCTACAGCAGGATCACCCTGACTCCCGAGGGGTTTCGCCTGGCCACGCAGATCGTATACCGGCACAAGGCCTTGTTCGAATTCCTGCACACCTTTCTGCAGCTCCCCGAGGATGTGGCCGAATCCAACGCCTGTCGCCTGGAGCACCATATAGACGACGAGGCCCTGGACCGGTTGATCGGCTTTATTCAGTTCGTGCGCGACTGCCCCAGAACAGGGGCGGACTGGCTTGCCGCCTTTACCCGGATGTGCGGCGAATGCGGCCAGTGCGCCAATTGCGACGCCTGCATCGCCTCCTGTCTGCAGACCTTTCGTGAGCAGCAGTCCCCCTGACACAGGTTCAGAGCTCAAAGTCCGGAACGCAAGATCCCGCCTTTAAAGCCGCACAGGCGCAGACACTTACACTGGCACCGGCACCAAGGCTCAAGGTCAAAAGTTCCGGATCACCATATACAGGTGATCAGTGTCCCAACAAAAACTCCTTTGAAGTGAGCCAGTGATCATGTCGAGAATGGAAAGCGTCTGGGAGGCCGAGGAATACACCTTGGCCTGGAAGACCGGGATGGACAAGATCGACAGGAAGGCCTGGGACACTCTTGCGCTCCCGGCGAGCTCACCCTTTCTGGAGTGGGACTGGCTCTACTGGTTGGAGAGGGCCGGCTGCGTCGGCCGGGAAACGGGCTGGATGCCGTTGCATCTCACTGTGTGGAAAGACGAGGAGCTGGTCGGGGCGGCTCCCATGTACGTGCGGACGGAGAGCAGCGGGGAGTTCGTTTTCGATCACATCTGGCAGGAGGCCTCCAGACAACTGGGGCTCCAGTACTATCCCAAGCTGGTGGGCATGATCCCCTTCACCCCCATGCCCGGATATCGCTTCCTCATCGCTCCAGAATACGATGAGGAAAAGCTCACCCGGAACATGGTTCACGCAGTGGATCGCCTGTGTCAGCGGGCCGGCTTTTCCGGGGCCCATTTCCACTTTGTGGACCGGAAATGGGCCGCAAGGATACGCCGAGGGGGGTACGGCCTGTGGCAGCATCAGGGATTTGTCTGGCGGAATTCGGGATATACCGATTTCGAGGACTTTCTGTCCCGGCTCAC
>JAIPDU010000014.1 GCA_021737525.1 Desulfohalobiaceae bacterium
CCGGCACCACGCCGAGGATGTGAAAGAGCCGGTTCAGCTGGGCCTCAGGCAGGCTCAGCTCGTAGACAAAGACCACTGTATTCGCGGCAATGAGCAGCCAGAGCGCCAACGGGGTGTGTCTGCGGGGGATGTAGTCCTTGATGGGGAACATGTGCTCGTCCGCTTCCGGCGGGTCTGCGCCTATGGGGTCGAAATGTCACACCAGGCGCTTTGTTAGAGACAGCCACTGCGACGGAGCCAATCCAGGAAACGGTGCAGACGCCGTCGCCGCAACCCGGCAAGGACCGAATGCAGCCCCGCAGCCGCCCTCTCCAGACCCTGCCAGTCTCCGGGGTTGGTCAGGACGAGATCCGCATTGCGCAGCTTCTCCTCCTGGGAAGCCTGCCAGGACTCCATACTGCGGATCGTGTCCGGATCCATCCCCCGTTTCTCCCGCAATCTCTGTCGGCGCAGCTGGTCAGGGCAATAGACCCCGACGACCACATCAAAAAGGCCCTCCTCCCGGCCGCCGGATTCCAGCAGGAGGGGAACCTCGGCCAAGGCCATCCCGTAGCCTCGGCAGCTGCGGAAGAAGTCCTCCAAATCCCCCATAACCAGTGGATGGATCAGGGCCTGCACTTCGCGCCGGATCGACTCCGACTCGCTCATCTCGCGCAAGAGGCGCTTCTTGTCCACCGGGCTCCGGGCATGGGGAACATAGCGCTCCCCAAAGCTCCGGCGAAGCATTTCCCATCCCGGCTCGCCCGGGGCATAGAGACGGGCCACGCTCTCGTCCGCATCCCATCGGGGCACCCTATCCCCGGAAAGCAGGCCGGTCAAGGCGGACTTGCCGGAGCCCAGCACTCCGGTGATCCCCACCCGCTGAGTCCTTTTCTCCAGATGGACAAGCACGCGCCAGAAGTCCTTGGGAAGGGGCTGGGTCAAGGAAACAGCCTGACTGGAGCCGACAGGGATGAACCCGATGCGCCAGCTGTGCAGCATCTGCCTGGAGACGAATCTCGCGCTTGTTTGGGAAAAGCGCCGCTTGAACGCGGCAAAGGCCTGGGGGCCGTAAATACGGTCCCCGAGCAGGGGATGCCCGATGGAGGCCATATGGACCCGGATCTGATGGGTGCGGCCGGTGTGTATCCGGACACGGACAAGGCTCACCTCCTTGTCCGGAAAGAAGCGAAGGACCTGGTACTCGCTCCGCGCCTCCTTGCCCTCTGCCTGGCTAGCCCGCATCCTGTGCCGCTTGGCCGGATCGCGGCCCACGGGCACGGTGATTTCCCCGCTCTCCGGATCGGGCCTGCCGTGCACCAGGGCCAGGTATTCCTTGGCCACATTGCGCCGGGCGAGCTGGCGGGCCATGGCCTTTCTGCCCTCGGGGCTCAGGGCCACCGTCATCAGGCCGGAAGTGTCCTTGTCCAGCCGATGCACGATCCCCGGGCGGGCGTCTCCCTCGTCCCGCAGCCAGGGGAAATGGTGCAGCAGCCTGTGGGCCAGGGTGGGCTCCTGTTCGCCTCCGCCCGGATGCACACTCAGCCCGGGGGGCTTATTCACCACCGCGAGATGGCTGTCCCGCCAGCGGATATCCAGGGCTCCCGGGTCCGGGCTGAGCCCCGGGGCGGGTTCTTCCGCCTCCAGGGCGAGCGCGTCGCCCTGGCGCACCCGGTAGCTGGGATCACGGCAGACCGCCTCGTTGACCCGGGCCTTGCCCCCTTCGATCCACTTCCGGATCCTGGTGCGGGACCATCCCGAGCCGGAGAGATACGCGGACCAGTAGCGATCCAGCCGCTCCCCGGAGGTGCCGGCCTCGTGCCGATATCCCTCCCTGTGCGTCATTTCCTCCCCCGGCGCCTCGAGCTCAGCCTTCGCCTATCATCCCCGCCCACGGCCCATAGCCTATCCGTCGACCGCGGCCTGTTTTTTCCGGCTCTCCAGGACATCCTTGAGTCCGGCCCCGTAGCGGAACATCACAATGAGCCCCGTGGCAACGGTGATCGCGAACTGCAGAAAGCGCCAGACAAGGCTCGCGGCCAGGGCCTCGCTGTGGCCCACCCCGTACAGGCCCAGGGAAAAGACGATGGCCGAGTCCGCCACCCCCAGTCCCGCCGGAGCCAGGGGGATGGACAGGCCGGTCAGGGCCAGGGCGAAAACCACGAATCCCTGAGTCCAGCTCAGATCGAATCCGGAGATCCAGTAAATGATCAGCAAGATTTCCAGCATATGTTCCAGCCAGATGAGCAGGGAGAAGAGCCCAAGCTTGGCGTATCCGCTGCTTCCGGTCCGCGCCTGGACGTAACCCAGAAAGGAGCGGACGAAGTCCTCCACCTTGTGGCCGGGAATGATCCGGATAAAACGATAGACCTTATGGGGACGGAGAAAGAAATATATCAACAGACCCCAGATGAGCAGGGCCAGGGCCCCGAAGGGGAGCACGATCGCCAGCGTCCCGGTCATGAATGCGCCGAAGACCACGAGGAAAAGGAAGACGTTCAGGTCCGCGAAACGCTCCCAAAAGACGAGCTCCGCGCCTTGCGAGCCCTCGATGCCGGCCTCCTTGCAGAGGTAGACGATCTTGGCCATCTCCCCCAGCCTGGCGGGCAGGACATTGTTCACGAAAAAGCCGTAGAATTCGGCGAAGACGCTTTTGGCCAAGCCCACGGCACCCTGGGCCAGATCCCAGAGGCGCACTCCCATCAGGACGAAGCCGGTGGTCATGACGAACAGGACCAGAAGGATCTTCCCGTAGTGGTAGCGGCTTATGGCCGTAATCAGGCGTTCCGGATCCACCCCTTTGAGGAGATAGACCACGCATCCGGCCAAAAGGATCAGCTTGCCCAGCAGGGTGAGATAGCGTTTGGTGGAGTGGTCCAAGTCCATAGGCCTTGCCCGCTCTTCGGCTGGCGGGACCGTCTTGCATTCGGCGAGAGACTGCCTGGGTCGGCACTGGATCGTGCCCCGCTGGTCGCGATCCTCTCCAAAGGAGGAATTCGCGGGACGTTGCACGTGCGGAGGGGAGCAAAACGGGACCGGGAGGCGGCGTCCTTGACAGGCTCCGGCCGCCGCCTCCCGGCCCCAAAACGAAAGGAGCCGGCTACTCCATGGCGTTCACCCTTTGGGAAAGCCGGGAGATTCTTCTGGTTGCCTTGCGGCGGTGGATAACACCCTTGGATGCGGCGCGGTCCAGCACGGAATTGGCTCGTTGCAGGGCGGTCTGCGCCTGCTCCTTGTTCTTGGCCTGGACAGCGGAGCGAACTTCCTTGATCGAGTTCTTGACCCGCGTCCTGACCGCCTTGTTGCGCATTCGCGCCTTCTCGCTCTGCTTGTGGCGCTTCAGGGACTGCTTGATATTTGCCAAGGTAAACCTCCTGCTATGCTTGTAATCTTTTTGTCTGGAATCCGTTGCCCAAATACCGAAAACTCCCGCTCCGCCGCGATGGGCGGGCCTGGGAGCTGAATTTTCCCTGTCCGGCTTCCGTCCGGAAATAAGCGGCAAAGAAGGCTTTTGGGACAGAAAAACTGCCTATTGCCTACTGCTCCGCGCGCAAACATGTACGAGGAAAATGGGTCCCTGTCAAGCCGGGCCGGACCTGCCGGAACCTCCTCCTAGATCTGCAGCTCACTGAACGCGGCCAGGCCGGAAAGCATGGACAAAAGGGCCCAGAGAAGATTGAGGCGGTTGCGGCGCAAGCCGCTGTCCTGGGTCATGACCATGACATGGTCGAAAAAGGCGTCCACCACCGGGCGCAGCTCGCGCAACTGGGCCAGAAGGCTGTCGAAGTCCTCCTGTTGCCAGAGGTCGCGCCATTTGGGCCCTAGTTCCTCGATGCTGCGGGCCAGCTCCTTTTCCTGGGCCTCGCTAAGGCTCCCGGCATCGTATTCCCCGTCCAGCGGACCCTCCTGGGCGCCCTGTTTGCGGATGATATTGTCCACCCGCTTGAAGGTAAGCACAGCTGGCTCGAAATCCGTCTCCCGGCTGAATCGGTCCAGGGCCTTGAGCCGCTTGTCCAGGAGGCAGAGGTCATCCGCGCCCGCCTGGATCGCGGCCTCCACGACGAGAGTACCGTAGCCCTGTCCCGTATAGTAGCCCCGGACGCGCTGCAGGAAGAAATCCTCCAGTGCCGAGCGGCATTCCTCCGGGGAGAGCTTGTCCTCGAAGCTGTCATAGCTCTCGCGGGCCTGACGGATCAGATCCGAAAGGGAGAGCCGCAGCCCCTTCTCCAGAATGATCCGCACGATGCCCAGGGCCTGGCGTCTCAGGGCATAGGGATCCTGGGCTCCGGTGGGGACCATGTTCAGGGAGAAGCAGCCCACCAGATTATCCAGCTTGTCCGCAACCGAGAGAAGCGCCCCGGCCATGCTTTCCGGCACCGGGCTTTCCGGTCCTTCGGGCTGATAGTGCTCCTCCACGGCCCGGGCCACGGTTTCGGGCTCGCCCTTCTGGCGGGCGTAGATCCCGCCCATGTGTCCCTGCAGATTGTCGAACTCGCCCACGACCTCGGAGACAAGGTCAGTCTTGCAGATGGCTGCCGCCCGCTCTATCTCCCGGCTCATTCCGGTATTAAGCGAAGCGTCCAGATAGCGGCCCATGCGCCGCAGGCGCTCGCTCTTGTCCCACATGCTCCCCAGGGGCCCCATGAAGACCACCTTCTTCAGCTCCTCGCGCCACTGCTCCAGGCTCGCCCGGGAATCCACGCCCCAGAAGAAGTTGGCGTCCTCGAGCCTGGCCTTGAGCACGCGCTCCCACCCGCTGCGCACCAGATCCAGATCCTTGGGCTCCAGGTTCAGGGTACACAGGAAATGGGGCAAAAGATTGCCCTCCCCGTCCTCCACCCCGAAGCACTTCTGATGGCTCTCCATGCAGGTCAGGAGAACATTCCGGGGGAGATCGAGATACTTGCGATCCAAGCTTCCCAGAACCGCCTTGGGGAACTCCACCACGTCGATCACTTCCTGCAGAAGATCCTCTTCCCAGACCACGCTGCCGCCCTTTTCCCGGGCCAGCTCCTCGCCCTCGCGCTTGACGCGCTCCTTGCGCTCGCTCCGGTCCAGGACCACCGCCCCCTGCTCCCGGATAATCCGGAAGTATTCCCCTGCGCCGGGGATACGGAAAGGCCCCGGCCCTTGCACCCTGTGGCCCCAGGTAAAGCGGTCCGCGGCCAGAGAAGCCCCCTGCACCGGAACCACCTCCTGGTCCAGGAGGGCGGCCATCCAGCGAATGGGCCGGCCGAAGAGGAATCCCGAGGATTCCCAGCGCATCTTCTTGGGGAAGGAGAGCTTGCCCAGGATATCGGAGCAGATGCCGGGCAGGAGTCGGATCGTCTCCTCGCCCCCCCGGCGCACACGGGCGGCAAGGTAGTCCCCCTTTTCCGTGCTCGTGGTGAAGAGCTCCTGACTGGCAATGCCCTGGGATGCGGCAAAACCGCTCCCGGCACGGGTCAGCTCTCCCTGATCGTCATAGGCGATGCGCACCGGGGGGCCGGTGATGAACTCCTCCCTTTCCCGCTGCCGGGTCTCGATATCCGCGACCCACACCACCAGACGCCGCGGCGTGCCATAGGTCTCGACTCCGTCGAATCCCACACCGAGCTCCTGCAATGCATCGACGAAAAGGTCGGCGAGCTGCTGCATCAGATCCGGCAGGAATCTGGCGGGCATCTCCTCCGTGCCTATCTCCCATAGAAACTGTGCCATATCTCCTCTTCCCCACCTGCTTATGTCCTGAAAGTTGGCTGTATGTCCATCACGGCGACGGGGGGCTCGCCTACCCGGCACCATGGGCCCTGTTCTGCGCAAGCTTGCCGCAAGCCACTGTTGCACTGCCTGAAGGAGGGTCGGTGCCGCTCTCCGGGCTTTGCCCGACTCCACGCCCTGGTCCGGAAACGATCCTTTGCCCCCTCAGCCCATAAGGCCTGGCAAAAAGGTCACGATGGAGGGGAAGGCGATGATGATCCCCACCCCCAAAAGCAGGGCCGCCAGGAAGGGCAGGACCCCGATGAATACGTCCTCCAGCCTCAAATCCGCGGACAGGCCCTTGACGATGAAGGCGTTCACCCCGACCGGCGGGGTAATGGTGCCCATCTGCGTGATCAATACGATGAGGACCCCGAACCAGATGGGATCGTACCCCAGATCGATAACTATGGGATAAAAAATGGGGATGGTCAATGTGATCAGGGCCAGGGCGTCGATAAAGCACCCGGCCAGGAGATAGATGAGACAGATGAAGCCCATCACGGCCCAGGCGGGCCAGCTCAGCCCGGATACCATGTTGGAGAGCTCCATGGTCAGCCGGGACAGGGCCAGGAAGTGTCCGAAGATGGTGGCTCCGGCCACGAGCATGATCACCATGCAGGTCACGCTCAGGGTGTCGTTGATCGCGTTCAGAAAATTCTTCCAGGACAGCCTCCCTTGCAGGAGCACGATGGCCAGCAGAAGCGCGGAGCCGATCGCCCCGGCCTTTGTCGGGCTGAAGATCCCGGCGAACATCCCGCCCATGACCAGGACGAAGACGAGCAGGGTCTCCCATACATCCATCAGGGACCACAGCCTTTCCCCGAGGCCAAAGCTCCTCGCCGTTGGGGCCTGTTCCGGGTCCAGACCGACGTAGGCCAGGATCGCAACCGCGAAAAGGAGTGTGACCAGCAGGGCTGGAATGATCCCCGCCAGAAAGAGCTTGCCTATGGAGACCTGGGTCAGGATGCCGTAGATTATAAGGACCACGCTGGGGGGCATGAGGATCCCCAGGCCCGCTCCCGCGGCGATGGATCCGGAGGCGAGCCTGGACCCGTAGCGATAGCGCCCCATCTCGGGGAGAGCGATGGAACCCACGGTTGCCGCGGTTGCCGTGGTCGAGCCGCAAACCGCGCCGAATGCCGTGCTGGCCATGACCGTGGCGATGCCCAGCCCGCCGCGAAACCCGGAGCTGAGCTTGTAGGCCATGTCGTAGAGCTTGCGGCTGACTCCGGCGTAATAGCCGATGAATCCCATGAAGACGAAAAGGGGGACCAGGGCCAGGCTGTAGGAGGAGAACACGCTGTAGAGGTCCCGGGACAGGAGCGTGAGCGCGGAGTCCACGCTGGTCAGGACGGCGTATCCGGCCACGCCGACAATGGCCAGGGCATAGGCCACGGGGATGCGGGTGAAGAACAGGACGATGAGGGCCGCGATTCCGACCAGCCCCACGGTCACGAAATAGGACATCTCACTTCCTTCCGGGAATTCGCGCGAGTTGGAGCACTGCCATTAGAAACACCACGAGACAGGCGAAGGAGATGGCGTAGAGAATGCCGTAGGTGGGAAGCTGCAGCGTGGAGGATACCTCCCCGGACCGGCGCAGCTCTTCGGCGTAGGCATAGCACTGCCAGCAGGTCACGGCAAAGAACGCGGCAGTGGCCAGGCCGACCAGGGCGTCGTTGATCCGCCTGCCCCGAGGGCCCAGGCGGCGATAGACGAGATCGATCCCCACATGGGCCTCATTGCGGTGGGCCAGGGGCAGGACAAAGGCCACCAGGAGCGCGGCCATGAGGCTGATCAGCTCCGCGGAGCCCAGAATGGAGGCATTCAGGGCTCCGGCTGCCACGTCCGCGCAGGCCAGCCCCATCATGGCCATGAGGATCACTCCGGCCAGCACCTGCAGGAAAAGGCTCACTCTCCGAACCAGCTTGGCGAACATCCCGTCTCCGTCTCCGGCTCGTGAGCCTATCAGTCAGCGATGTAGGGGCTCTGGAACTCGCCCTTCTTGTATTGCCGCAGGCGCTTGCGCAGATAGTCCAGGACCTCTTGTCCGGGCAGGCCCTTTTCCCGGGTCATGTCCACGTAGTTGTCGAACACGGGCTCGACCGCCTTCTTCCACTTCTCTGCCTGCTCCTGGTCCAGCCCGACGATGCTGTTGCCCTGATTGAGGGTGAAGCGCGTGCCCTCGAAGTCGCTGCGGTCCCAGGCCCTGCCGTGCTTGGCCACCCATTCCCGGCTCACTTCCTCCATGCCCTTGCGGGCCTTTGGGGGAAGATCCCGCCAGGTGTCCTTGTTCATGACCACGAAAAAGCCCACGGAGTAGGCCACGGGATAGCAGGCGGTGCTGCTCTGGATCACCTCCCCCATCTTCCAGCCCTTGTTCGTCTCCATGGGATAGACCGCTCCGTCCACCACCCCTTTCTTCAGGGACTGATACACCTCGGGCATGGGCATGGTCACCGGGTTGGCGCCCAGAAGCTCCACGGTTTCCGCAACCGATCCGGGACAGCGGATATCCTTGCCCTGGAGATCCTTCAGGCTGCGGACCGGCTCGTCCACAGTGTGGAGGAATCCGGGGCCGTGGGCGTGGAAATAGAGCACCTTGACCCGGGACAGCTCCTCGGGCTGGAATTCGCGATAGATTTCGTTGATGATCGCCGTGGCGAACCGGCCGTCAGGATTGCCGAAGGGAAGATTGATGAATTCCATCAGGGGAAAGCGCCCCCTGTTGTACAAGAGACAGGACATCCCGATGTCCGTTCTGCCGGTCACCACCGCATCAAAGGTCTGCGCCGCGTCGGTCAGGCTCTGGCCGGGATAGAACTGGATCTTGACCTTGCCCTGGGTCCGCTCCTCGACCTCTTGGCACCAGGCCTTGGCCAGCTTGCTCTGGATGTGGCTGGGCGGGAAGAAGCTGCTGTAGGTAAGCTGCCGGGACCCGGCCCGAACCGGGGCCGCGAATGCAGCAAACACAAGGGCCAGACACACGGCCATCCCGCAGAATCGCAAAGCGTTTTGCATACCCCACTCCCTGACTGGATTGACTGTTGCACCACCCCCCGGCTACTGCTCAGCCAGGAGCGGATAGCCCTTCTCCCTCCGCTGTTTGGTGTACAGGCCCGCCACCCTCGAGGCCAAATGCCGGACCCTGGCGATATAGCTGGTTCGCTCGGTAATGGATATGGCCCCGCGGGCCTCGAGCAGATTGAACAGATGAGAGCACTTCAAGCAGTAGTCGTACGCGGGCCAGGGGAGCTCGCTCTCGCAGAGCATGGTGCACTCCCGTTCGCACTCGTCGAAGAAATTGAAGAGCATCCGCGTGGTGCTGTATTCGAAGTTGTACTTGGAATACTCGTATTCGGTCTGCTGGTGGATCTCGCCGTAGGTACAGTAGTCGTTCCAGGAGATGTCGTAGACCGATTCCCGGTTCTGCAGATACATGCATATCCGCTCCAGACCGTAGGTCAGCTCCAGGCTGACCGGCTCCAGATCGATGCCGCCCACCTGCTGAAAGTAGGTAAACTGGGTGATCTCCATTCCGTCGATCCAGACCTCCCAGCCCAGGCCCCAGGCGCCCAGGGTGGGGGATTCCCAGTCGTCCTCGACAAAGCGGATGTCGTGCTTGGCCGGATCGATGCCCAGGGCGAACATGCTCTGGAGATAGATTTCCTGGGTGTTGTCCGGAACGGGCTTGAGGATGACCTGGTACTGGTAATGCTGGCGGAGACGGTTGGGATTCTCCCCGTAGCGGCCGTCAGCCGGACGTCTGGAGGGCTGTACGTACCCCGTTCTCCACGGCTCGGGACCCAGCACCCGCAGTGTGGTAGCGGGGTGGAAGGTGCCGGCACCGACCTCGACATCGTAGGGCTGGTGCAAGACACATCCGTAGTCCGCCCAATAGCGGCTCAGGGCCATGATCACGTCCTGGAAATGCATACTCCCTCTCCCGGGAAAAGTCAGGGTTGAAAGGATAAAGACATCGCCCCTCACCCGCTTCACAAGCGGGTAAGGGGCTCGATTGACCAAACATCTGATTGGATTGCGCAGAGAGTCGAGCTTGGGCGCTCAAATGGCCTGAATCCGTCATCCGTTATCCGGACCCAACTCACGTCCTTCCTTGCCGATCATCCGGAAACTTTCCCTCCGCCGGCCTGAATCGACCCGACTCCCACACAAGGCCCATGTGATATTCCACGAATTTCTCCAGAAGCAGGCAGGCCTGCTGAAGGGAACGCCCCTGAACCGACCCGGATAGGCCCCACTCCGCGGGATTGCTGCTGAGGATCCGATCCAGATGGGCCAGAGCCATCCCGGGCAGAACGCGCGCGTCGCGCAAAAAACCGCACCCTGCACAGGTAAAGGCTCCCCGAGCAAGGGAGAATGCCCCGCGCTCCAGATGGGAGGCTGGCGTGCCGCAGACGGCGCATCCGCCGAAGTCCGGGCGATAGCCGTATTCAGCAGTCAGCCTGCCGCGGAAATAGAGGGGGAGATTCTCCGAAACTTCCTCCGCCTCGTTCAACAGGGTCAGGGTCTGCAGAAGCAGGCCGTAGACCCTGTCCGAGCCTTCGGCACCGATATGGGCCGCTTCCACGAACTTGGCGCAATTGACCGCCATGCCCAGCCTGGAGCTGTGCCTGTGCAAATCACCGAAGCGGTCCAGAAGCGATCCCTCGCGCAAAAAGTAATACCCGGAAGCCCGCTGCCTGGCGATCTTGAACAGGACCCGGCTCAAGGGCTCCAGACAGCCGGAAAAGCGTCTGCGGCTCCTGAGCCCCCCGAAAGCGAAGGCGGTCATCACCCCCCTGTCCGGGGTAAAGAAGCGCAGCCACAGATCGGCCTCCCTGAACCTTCCCGCCTTGAGGATCACCACCTCCTGGCTGAACTCCTCCGAGAGCATCAGGGCCCGCCAACTCCGAGGTTCACGGGAGGGTCATCTCCCTGACCTCCCCGGATTCGGCCTGAACCGGGCGTTCTTCACCGTCCAGGTACAGGGTGACTCCACCGGCGTTGCCCAGAAGGAAAGTCCCTGTTCCGCGAAAGGAGATGGTCCTTTCCTCCCCGGGCTCGAGATAGAAGTCGCCGACATCGTCGTCCACATCGACACTGATCCAGCAGGCCTCGGAGGCGACGATGCGCAGCTCGTGGCGCGGAAGCTGCCCGGTAGCGTTCTGCCGGGACGTGCGGTTACCCTCGGTTTCCCGCCCGGCTTCCACGGATGGAGCAGGTTCGACTGCCTCCTCCGTTGCCGGAATTCGCTGCTCGGATCCCTCTTCCTCCCCCGGCTGATCGGAGTCCTCCTCCGCGGGCTGCTCGGATTCCTCTTCCTCCGCGCGCTCCTCGCTGCCGTTTTCCTCCGCCCCAGCGGAGTCCCGCGAAACGGTCTCCTCCCTCGAGGCGTTGGCTTCCCTGTCAGGTGTGTCCTCCTGCGTTTTCTCCACCCGGGATGCATTCTCCGCGGCAGAAGGGGCCGTGCCCTGCTTCGTCCGCTCCTGCTCCCAGGCAGGGCTCAGAAGGAAGAAATACACCAGCCCCGCGAGAACAAGGAGCAGGATCAGGATCAGGACCACTGAGCGCCAGGTTCGGGGCCGCCCCCGGCGCGACGATCCGGCCTGATCCCCGGATGGTGCTTCCATGCGGGAGGAAGCCCACGCATCCTCCTGCACCGCCCGGTCGAAGGCCTGAACCATCTCCTCGCCGGAAATTCCCAGGAATTCGGCGTAGTTGCGGATGAATCCCCGCGCATAGACATGGTAGGGCAGCTGGTCCGATTCGGCCTCCTCGATGGCCTTGAGGATGTCCAGGCCGATCTTGGTTGCGGAGTAGACATCCTCCAGGGAAAGCTGTTGTCGCTTTCGCTCAGTTTTCAGTGTCTGACCGATTTCCAGTAAAGTCATAACCAGCTCCGTCCCCACTCGAGCAAATATACACGCCGGATTGGCGCTTTGTTCCCAATTGTCCGTTCCGTGTTCCCGGTGGGGAAATTCACACCGGGATCAGGGAACAGGAGTCATCTCAGAGCCGGATATCCACCACCGCCTTCGAGCGCAGCTTGTCCAGGTATTCTTCGTAGCGCTGCCGTACCTTGCGGGCGTAGAGCTTCTTCCGCACCTCGTCCCGAACGCGGGAAAAGGCTTCCTCTCCGCCTCCGGACAGCTCCTGGTCCAGACGCAGAAGGGCATAGCCGCCCTGGAAGGGAAACACCGAGCTCACCTCACCCGGTTCCAGCCCCCGGACCACATCCCGCAACTTCTCCTGGAGATCCTTGAAGGTCACCATACCCATGTTCCCGCCCTTCTCGGCGTTGGGACCGCGGGAATGGCGTCTTGCAACCCGGGAAAAGCTCTTTTCTCCCCGACTGATGCCGGCGCGCAGGGACTGGAGCTTTTCCCTGTCCCGCATCAGGATGAGGGACAGGGAGACCTCGCGGGGCGCGAGGAATTCACTCTTGTTCTTCCGGAAGTAACCGCGGATCTCCTTCTCGGTGACGACGACCTTTTGCCGGACCATTGTGTTGAGCAAACGATTGACCTTGATTTTCCTCCGGATCAATTGCCTGAACTGCTCCAGATCCCGGCCGCGCTTTTGCAGCTCCTGCTTGAGCTCCTCGCGGCTCAGGCCGTTCTCCCGCCGGATCCGTTCCAGACGATCCCCAACGACATCGTCCGAAACCGTGATCCCCAGCCGGTCCGCCTCCTGCCGCAAAAGCCTTTCATTGATCATGGAACGAAGCACGTTGCGCTCTTTGTCCGCTCCGGCCCCCTGCTGCAATCCTTCCACAGGCGCAGGGGAGGAGCCGGGGGAATTCTTCATCTCATTCCGCAATTCGAAACGCGTGACCGCTTCCCCGTTTACCACGGCAACGATCTCGTTCACTGTTTCCTCTTGACCCTGAGCGGGGCAAGCCAAAAACAGCAAAACCAGAACCAGAACAACCCCAAGATCAATGCGACGTATCACTCTGTTCCTCCGGGGCGTTGGCAGCAGTAGCCAACTCGCCCAGCAATGACTCTATTTGTCGAATTTCCTCCGCAATACTCGAGTTGCCCTCAAAACGCAACTCCAATCTGGCGGGTGGCTCGAAACGCGCCCTGTCCTGATGCCGCTGGACCCACTCTACCATCTGGTGCGAGGAAACAGGCTGGGCATTCTGGGACCAGATGATGACCACCCTGTTGGCCAGCAGATCGGCCTTTTCCACCTGGAGCGCGGCCAACTGCCTCTTCAGGCCCAGCACGGCGAGCAGATTCAGCACCTGCTGCGGGGGGGACCCGAAGCGGTCCCGGAGCTCCTCCCGCCACTGCTCGAGCTCATCTCTGCTGCCGGAGGAAGAGATGGCCTTGTAATAGTTGAGCCGCTCCCTGTCCTCCTGGATATAATCCGCCGGAAGGTTGGCCTCGAACCCGATGTTCAGCTCGGGGTCGGTCTCCTGGAGGGTGGTGTCGCCCTTGACCCGCTTGACCTCCTGCTCCAGCATCTCCAGAAACAGATCGAGCCCTACCTGGCTGATGTTGCCGGACTGGGCCTCGCCCAGGATATTGCCCGCTCCGCGGAGCCGCATGTCCTCCATGGCCACCTGAAAGCCGGCCCCGAGGTAGTCCAGCTCCAGAACGGTCTGGAGCCTTTTCCGGGCCGAAGCGGGGAGCTTATCCACCGAGGGGACCACGAAATAGGCATAGGCCTGCTCCGTGGCCCGGCCCACCCGGCCGCGCAGCTGATAGAGCTGGCCCAATCCGAACATCTGGGACTGGTCCACAACGAGTGTGTTCGCCCGGGGAAAGTCGAGACCGGATTCGATAATCGCGGTGCTGACCAGGATATCGTAGTCCCCTTTCCAGAAGGCGTACATGGAGTCCTCCAGGCTCCGCTCCCGCATCTGCCCGTGGGCCACACCCACCCGGGCCTCTGGGACCAGGGACTGGACGTACTCCCGCACCCGGAGCAATCCATTGACCCTATTATAGACCCAGAAAACCTGTCCACCCCTTTCCAGCTCGGTGCGCAAGACGGCCCGCAGCTCCTGGGGATCCCTTTCCACCAGGGAGGTGTGCACCGGCTTCCGGTCCTGGGGCGGGGTCTCGATGACGCTCAGGTTCCGGATCCCGGACACTGAGAGCTGCAGGGTCCGCGGAATGGGCGTGGCGGTCAGGGCCAGGACATCGAGGTTCTTGCGCAGCTGCTTGAGCTTTTCCTTGTGCCGGACTCCGAAACGCTGCTCCTCGTCCAGGATGAACAGGCTGATCCGCGGCAGGTGCACATCATCGGACAAGAGCCTGTGCGTGCCGATAAGGATGTCGATTTCGCCCCGCTGTGCGGCGCGCAGGATCTCCTTCTGGCGCTTGGCCGGGACGAAGCGGCTCACCAGGGCCACCCGCACGGAAAAATCCTCCATGCGGTTCTTGAAATTCTGATAGTGCTGATCCGCAAGCACCGTGGTGGGACACATCAGGGCCACCTGTTTCCCGGCGGATACCGCCCTGAAGGCGGCCCGCATGGCCACCTCGGTCTTGCCGAACCCGGCGTCCCCGCAAACCAGGCGATCCATGGGCTCGGGGCGCTCCATGTCCTTCAGCACATCGGAGATGGCCTTTTCCTGGTCCGCGGTCTCCTCGAAGGGGAATGTGGCCTCGAATTCCCGGTACAGATCGTCCTCCGCCGGGTAGTCGAAGCCCTTGGCCACGGCGCGGTAGGCGTAGACCTGGACCAGATCGTGGGCCACGGTTTCCAGGGCCTTCCTCACCCGCTCCTTGGTTCTGGCCCATCTGTTGCTGCCCAGCTTGTCCAGGGAGGGGGTGACCCCCTCGGGACCCTTGAACTTCTGGACCAGATTCATGCGGTCCACCGGGACGTAGAGCTTGTCACCCCCGGAATAGAGAAGCACCAGATAGTCGTTGCCCGCGGCGTCCACCTGCATCCGGGTCAGACCGGCGTACTGCCCCACTCCGTAATCCCGGTGCACCAGGAGATCTTCTGGCTTGATCTCCTCTATCCGCTCCAGTCCCTGGAATTCCTTGTCCGCTTTCCGCCGGCCCTTTTCCTGGGATCCCGAGGGCTGCAGCAGGTCCTCGGACAGGATGAGCGACTGATTCCAGGACAGGTCCAGCCCGGCTCCGAAATCGGAGATCAAGGCGTATATCCCGGATTGATCCGGTTCATAGCTCGTCTTGAAGGTCAGCTCCGACCCCTCCATGAGCTTGAAGACCCGGTTGCGGGAATGATCGCTGTGAAAGAGGAGCAGGACCTGGTGCTTGGTGTTGCGCCACTGCCTCAGGGCGGAGGTGAGCGCGGAAAGGGGGCGCTTGCGTTGCTGTGGCTGCCAGAAGATATCGCTGAAGGAATCGTAGCGCTTCTCCGCCAGCTCCACACCCTTGCCCCGGTCTCCCAGGGGAAGCTCCTCGAACAGGAGCTGCGGGCCGGACAAAAGATCCTGCCGGGCCCTGGTCTGGGACTGCATGAGGCAGTCCCGGGGCGGGCCCCATCCGCGCTGCTCCGCCTCTTCCTCCATGCGCTCGGTCCAGGTGGCCTCCATCTCCTCCAGGGAGGAGCGCACCCTCCCCGGATTGACCAGGAAGGTCAGGGCGTCCCGGGGGAGCCAGTCCCCTATGGTTGCGGGATCGGGATAGAAAAGCCCGGGCTGGATGCCGGCCTCCCCGTTCAGAACGCTCTCCTTCAGCCCGGACAGGGCCGTCTTGCTCAAACGCCCCGTGGTCCACAGGTGCTCCCAGACACCCTCGGCCCGGGAGACGGCATCCTTGTTCAGCAGGGCGGGAGCCACCGGCAGGATCACGGCCTCGCCCAGCTTGCTGCTGGAGCGTTGGCTGACCGGATGGTAGAGCCGTATGCTCTCCAGGGTGTCCCCGAAGTATTCCAGACGAAGCGGAAGCTCGTACCCGGGGGGAAAAACGTCCAGGATATCGCCGCGCGCGGAGAACTGTCCCACTCGGCCGGTCAGGGAGACCCGCTCGTAGCCCCAGGCCACGCATTTCTCCATGACCTGTTCCGGGGGGCACTCCTCCCCTTGCATAAGGAAGAAGAACTCCCGGTCCAGAATCCGCCTGGGGGGCCAAAAGGGCAGGAAATTGTCCAGGGTGAGCACGACCCCCTTGGGCCCG
>JAIPDU010000015.1 GCA_021737525.1 Desulfohalobiaceae bacterium
TTGAGCCCCATCTCCGCGTTTTGTTCCACCAAAAGGATGGTGAGCCCCATCTCCTGCTGCATGGTCTGGATGGTTTGGAACACCTCGCGGGCCAGAACAGGGGCCAGGCCCTGGCTGGGCTCGTCCAGCATGATCAGGCTGGGACGGCTCATCAGGGCGCGGCCGATGGTGACCATTTGTTGCTCACCCCCGCTCAGCAGCCCGGCAAGTTGTCTGCGGCGCTCCTTGAGCCGCGGGAACATGGCGAAGACCCGCTCCAGGGATTCATCCCTGGAAGACTGGGCCCTTTTGCTGTAGGCGCCCAGGGCCAGATTCTCGTAGACATTCATATTGGGAAAGAGGTGCTTGCCCTCTGGCACCAGGGCAAGGCCCAGATCCACCTTGTGGTGGGTGGGGAGATTGGTCACATCCCGGCCCTCGTATTCCACCTTTCCCCGCCAGGCCCGGATGGAGCCGAAAATGGTGCGCAGCAGGGTGGTCTTGCCCGCGCCGTTGGGCCCCAGCAGGGAGGTGATAGAGCCTCGCGAGGCCTCCAGGCTGAGCTCCCACAGGATCTGCATGGGCCCGTATCCGGATTCCAGTTGCATTACCTTCAGCATCAGGACGCTTCCTCCGGGGTATAACCGAGATAGCACTCGATGACCTTGGGATCGTTCAAAGCCTCTTGGGCCGGAGCGTCACAGATCTTCTCCCCCTGGTGCAGCACGATGATCTTTTGGGCCATTCCCACCACCGCACGCATAACGTGCTCCACCATGGCCACGATGGCCACCTCCTCCTCGGCGGCGACTCCTCCCAAAAGTTCCACCAAACGGTCGATCTCCCCGGGGTGCATCCCGGCCATGGCCTCGTCCATGAGCAGGAGCTTGGGCTTCATGGCCAGGGCCCTCGCGATCTCCATGAGCTTTTTTTCCACCGGAGTCAGGAGCTCGGCCTTCTTGTCCCTGTGCCTGGAAAGTCCCATACGCTCAATGATGCTCTCCGCGACCAGCATGGACTCATTCACATTGGTTTCTTTCCCTCGGCTGCCGAACATGGCCCCCACGGCCACGTTTTCCCGCACCGTGGCGGAGGCGAAGGGACGCGGGATCTGAAAAGTCCTGCCCAGCCCGATGGAGGCGCGCCGATGGGTGGGCAGGCGGCTGATGTCCCGGTCCTCGAAGAGGACCCTGCCCTCGTCTGGGAAATAGACCCCGTTGATGACGTTGAACAGGGTGGTCTTGCCGCTGCCGTTAGGGCCGACAATGCCCACGAACTCGCCGTATTGGATTTCCATGTTCACCTGGTTCAGGGCGACAATGCCCCCAAACCGCTTGGACACGTTCTCCAGCCTGAGTAGCGCCGCCATGAAAGCCTCCGCAACCTAGAGAATGAATCGGCCCAGGGCCGTGTGGCCGAATTTGTTCCGGATGCCCCCCACCACTCCGTCGGGGAAGGCCACGATGATGATGATAATGAGCGGGGCGAAAATAAGAAGCTGAAATCCGGGTAGAACAATGGACAGCACATACTTGCCGATCCCGTAAATGAGTCCTCCCGCCACAGGGCCGAGGAGAGTGCCGGCACCGCCGAGCATGACGATGATGATCGCCTCGATGGTGTAGTGGATCTCGAAGACCTCGGGGGGGAAGACGTAGGGGGTCTTCAGGGCCCAGGCAGTGGCCCCCAGAAGTCCGGCGAAACAGGCGCTGGTCATGAAGGCGAGGATTTTGAACATGGTCACATTGATCCCCATGACCTTGGCCGCGTCCTCGTCCTCGCGCAGGGCGGTCAGGGCGTAACCGATCTTGCTGCGCATGTAGACGATGGTGGTTATCGCCGCCAATACGGCGATGATCAAAACCAGGACGTCGGCCCAGAAGGTGGCCAGGGCGCTGGAAGCATCCTTGCCCAGGATGTCGTTGAGCTGCCTGGTGAAGATGATACCTCCCGACCCGCCCCAGAGGTTGGTGCCCTCGATGAGGAAGCGCAGCCCCTCGTTAACCCCGATGGTGGCGATGGCGAAGTAGGCCCCGCGGAGGCGGAGGGCGACCGCGCCCACGGCAAGGGAGAGAAGACCGGAGAAGGCCAGGGCCATGATGTAGCCCGCGATAATAGTGAGTCCCCCCAGGCCGGTGCCCGCCAGGGAGGTGATTGTCACCGCCATGCCGTAGGTGCCCATTCCCACGAAGGCGACGTACCCGAAGTCCACGTACCCGGTCATGCCCAGGAAGATGTTGAAGGCCTGCCCCAGGGCGCAGTAAAAGAGGAGTGTGGCCATGAGCTGCCACATGCCGGACATGTTGAGCCCCAGGAGAAACAGGACAGCGTAGACCACAAGGACCGGGAAAATAGCGGCGTACTTGTCCAGTGTGCGCATCATTTATTTTGCCCTCAGGAGTCCGGTTGGTCTGATAAGGAGAATGATCAAGAGCATGGCGAAGGACAGGAAGCGGGTCATGCCGAAGGGCTCCACACCGGGAATGGCTGCCAGGAAGGTGTAGGAGCCGTTTTCGATGATCCCGAAGATAAGTCCCCCGAAAAAGGCGCCGTAGGGCGAGGCCAGGCCGCCCAGCACGGCGATGACGAAGGCCTTGAGGGTGTATTCCGCTCCCATGTAGGGGTTGATCCCCACGGGCAGGAACATGGCCAGCATGACTCCGCTGGCCACGGTAAGGCCGATGCCCAGGGCGAAGCTCATGGCGTAGACTCCGCCGACATTGACTCCGCAAACCCTGGCTCCCTCGTCGTCTTCCACAACCGCCCGCATGGCGGTGCCGGCCCGGGTTTTGCGGAACCAGGCATAGAGGATGAGGGCCACGGCGATGCTTCCCAGGGCGGCGTAGAGCTTGGCCATGGGCAAGGAGGTAAATCCCAGGCTCAAGGAGCCCACCTTCCATCTGAATCCCCGGTATTCGGAGCCGTAGATGAGCTTGACCACTTCCTGCAGGATCACGCCCATATAGAAGGTGGCCAGGAGGGTGGAGAGCTCCGGGGCCTTGAGCAGGCGCCGGATTGCGGAATAGTAGAAGACGTACCCGATCCCCAGGCCGAGGAGGAAGGCCGCCGGAATGGCCACAAAGGGGCTCATTCCCAGGGAGTTGAAAAAGAACAGGGTAACGAAGCAGCCCACCATGATGAAGGCCCCGTGGCCCACGTTGACCACCTTGAGCACCCCGAAGATAAGGCTCAGGCCCATGGTGGCCACACCGTAGACGCAACCCAGTACGATTCCCTGGGCCAGATTGCTCAGCAACTGTTCACCGAACATAGGAACCCGTCCTTGCGCTGTGCTCTAGGAGCTTGGAATGGCAAAGCCATGGGGCAAGGGAAAAACAGCCCCCCGGAAGGTCTCCTTCCGGGGGGCGCGTGGGGATTTTATTCAGGAACTGCCACCGCGCCCTGATCCTTCTCCTGGAAGGTGGGCATGGGGTAGACGGGCTTGCTGGTTTGAGCGGATTCGGGCCAGACAAGGGCTCTCTTGCTGTCCTGCCACTGGATGTTGACCATGGTGTGGCCCACTTGCATCCCGTTTTCGTTCACGTCCCAGCCGCCGTAGAAGGACATGAACTCCAGATCGCCCAAGGCCTTTCGGACCTTGTCCGAGTCCGTGGAGCCGGCCTTCTCCACGCCCAGGGCATAGGCCAGGACCTGGGCGCCGGCCTCGGCTGCGTGGTAGTCCGGCTTCATGTTCTTGTCCGTGTTTTCCTTGAAGAGACTGATGAACTCCTCCTGGCTGGGACCGATCCAGGGCAGGCCCTTTTCCTTGGCGGACTCCTCGGAGAAGGTCACCCCCATTTCCCAGTGGGAGGGGCCCATGACGCCCTCGGCATTGGTGCCCAGGGCCTCGTAGAAGGCGGGCAGGGTGGCGGAGGCGATGAGGGAGAGAGCCTTCACATTGAAGTCCATATCCGCCATCTGGCTGCAGAAGAGCTGGCCGTCCTCGTAGTGCCCACCGCCGAGGACGAAATCCGGATCAGCGGCCTTCATGGCGTTCAACAGGGGAGTGAGGTCGTTGACCCCCGAAGGGTAGGTGCGCTTGAAGACAACGTTGAAGCCGAGCTCCTCGGCATAGTTCTCTGCGCCCTCCATGACCATGCGGGCGAACTCGGAGTCCTCGTAGGCCAGGGCCACGCGCTTGTCCTCAGGGGCGATCTGCTTGATCATGTCCAGAGTGCCCTTGTGATAACTGGTGGCCGGGCCAATGGTCTGCACTACGTAGTCGAAACCCTGTTCAAAGATCTTGTTGTTAGCTCCACCGTGGTCCATGTAGAGCATGTTGTGGCTTTCGGTGATCGGCGCCCCGCGGAGGGTCAGGCCGGAGCTGTAGGCGGAGAAGACCACATCCACCTTGTCCACGGTGATCAGGCGACCGATGAGGCTGGTCACGGACTCTTTCTTCGATTCGGAGTCGTAAACCTTGTATTCCAGCTTGTGCTTTTCCCCGTCGATGCTGATCCCGCCGTACTCCTGATTCACCCACTGCACGCAGGCCTTGATCCCGCCGACGGCCTGTTCGCCGGCCTTGGCGTATTTGCCGGAGAGACAGGCGGGATGACCGATGACAATACTGGACTGAGCCAAGCCCGTGCCGGGCGCGAAGAGCAAAAGGCACAGTCCGGCCAATAACGCGGCAAGGCATCTTTCTGCTACATGTTTCATCATCTCCCCTCCCTTGAATAGAAAGACAAACATTATATTTGATTTTTACGCATAAGTTGTTCTTCCTGTCAAGCAAAGGGAAAAACAGCAGGCTGATTCGGCTCGCTTCATTCAAGGAACAGATAAGAAGCTCAGCCCCTTGGTCTCTTTGCGGAGGGAAAGACGAAACAGCGCATTCCAAGTCCTGAATTCCTTCGGATCGAAGGTCGGGTGGGAACCCAAGGCAGGATAAGGGCCCCGTGGAGACAGGTTCTCTCCTCTTTTCGCTCCATGTGTCATCGTTCTCTTTCACTGAGGGTTTGTCTCGGAGCATTGCCGGAGGTCCAGGCGGCGCACGGCCAAAACAGCGGCCAGGACCAGGAAGCCGTGCAGTGTGAAGCCCAGGGGAAAGATGCCCATGTCCGCGAACCACCCCAGCAGCGCCGGCAGGAGTCCTGTGCCCAGGGCCATGGCCAGGGGGATGATCAGGGAGATGGCCAAGTTGCGCACCTGTGGGGAGAAGCAGGTGGAGATCGCGGTGAATCCGGCAGGGAAACAGGCCACAACCAAAAAGGGCTGAAAGAAGACCGCGGCCTGGAGAGCGCTGCCCTGCAAGAGCCCGATGAAGACGGTCAGCGTGCCCGCGCCGAGCAGGGCGGCGGTGATGGTTCGCCTGACACCGATGCGGTCCACGACGGCCCCAGAAGCCAGGACCACGCCCAGACAGGGGATCCGGGAGAAGGAGATGAGCTGGTTGGCCCAGGCTTGGCTCAGGCCGTGCTCGCTGACCAGGTACAGGGGGAGCATGCTGTAGCTGCCGAAGGCGACGCTCGCGGCGGAGGCAAAGAGCAGCACCAGGATCCAGAAGCGGGGTTCTATGAATAGACTGCGGGCCACCCTGGGATGCGGGGCCTCTCCTGGAAAGTTTCCTCCACGGCCGGCCAAGCTGAAGAAAAGGCCCATGAACAGGGCACCGAGGCCGAGGCAGGCGTAGACCGCCCTCCAGGTGAAGGCACCCCCGGCGAAGGAGGCGATGAGCGGGGCCAGAAAGAAGCTGGAATTGGGGGCCATCTCGTGCACTCCCAGCCCCTTGCCCCAGTGCTTCCCGGGAACCACCGAGGTCAGGGTGGAAATCCCGGAGGGGACGTAGAGGCCGCAGAACACTCCGGCCAGGCCGAGCAGCAGCTTGAGCAGGAAGAAATGGCCTACCTGGCTCAGCCCGAGCATGACCGCGGCGGTCCCGAAGACGGATACGAGCAGGGTCCTGCGATGGGTGAGGGCCTTGGCCAGGAACCCTGATCCGAAGAGCCCCAGGCCGTACCCCACCGCGAGGTAGAGAAAGATGACCCCGGCCTGGGCATGACTCACCCCGAATTCTGCCTCGATGGATGCGAGAAAGGGGGCCGGGATGAGGCGGGGCAGGAAGACGAAAAGGAATACTCCGGCCAAAAGGGCGGATTGAGCCAGTGCCGGGCTGCGCAGGAATGTGTCGCTCTGACGGGCCATGCTGTCGTCCTGGGGTTTGCCGGGCCGCTTGGAAGCATTGTGATGGCGATTGGACGCATTCCTGGATAGCACGGTTGCGCGCCTCCTGCCAAACAGCGCTGTGGCGGGACCTTGACAGATCCCCTGTGACAGGCCATTTTCAAAAGGCATGCTGTCATGGATCTCTTCCGTTTCGCAGCTCTCTTAACGTTGTTTAGGGCAAGGAATTCCGTAACCGCTCTCCAATGAAGATCAAGAAGGAGTGATCCCCCTATGCGCCAAGTGAACTACGAGCCGCTGAGTCCGCTGCACTTTCTGGAGCGGAGCGCGTACACCTTTCCGGAAAAGACAGCGGTCATCTATAAGGACGAGCAAACCACCTACGCCGGGCTCAAGGACAGGGTCTTCAAACTGGCCACCGCCCTCGGGCGGCAGGGCGTGGGGAAAGGGGACAAGGTGGCCTTTCTCTGTCCCAACACCCCGCCCATGCTGGAGGCCCACTACGGAGTTCCGCTTTTGTCCGCCGTGCTGGTGCCCATAAATATCCGCCTCTCATCCCAGGAAATTGCCTATATCCTCCAGGATTCGGGGAGCAAGTTCCTCTTCGTGGACACGGAGTTCAGCGGCTCAGTGGAGCCCATTCTGGAGGAGGTGGGCGATATCGGGCTGGTCAACATCTGCGACGTGGAGGGCAAGGCCTTCGACGCCCCGGACTACGAGGAGTTCATAAACCTTGAGCCGGAGCATTTCTTCCTCGGAGTGGAGGACGAGCTCCTGCCCATCACCCTGAACTACACCAGCGGGACCACGGGCCGGCCCAAGGGCGTGCTCTATTCCCACCGCGGGGCCTACTTGAACGCCCTGGGCGAGATCCTGGAGTACAAGATCCATTCCCGGTCCAAGTATCTCTGGACCCTGCCCATGTTCCACTGCAACGGCTGGTGCCACACCTGGGGCGTGAGCGCGCCGGGAGCCACCCACATCTGCCTGCGCAAAGTGGTCCCGGAGGAGATCTTTGCCGAGATCTCCCGCAACAGGGCCACGCACCTTTGCGGCGCCCCGGTGGTTCTGGGCGCCATGGCGGACTACGCCAGCAGGAACACAGTGGACGTGCCGGAGGGATTCGTGATCAACACCGCCGGAGCGCCGCCCTCTCCGGCAATTATCCGTCAGCTGGAGGAGCTCGGCTGCAATGTCACCCAGTGCTACGGCCTGACCGAGGTCTACGGCCCGCACAGCCTCTGCGAGTGGAAACAGGAGTGGGACGGCCTGTCCACTGAGGAGCGGGCCCGGATCAAGGCACGGCAGGGCGTGCCCTACATCACCACCACCTTCATGGATGTTATCGATCCCACCACCATGCAGCCCGTTCCCCACGACGGGGAGACCATGGGCGAGATCGTGATGTGGGGCAACAACGTCATGCTGGGCTACCACAACAAGCCCGGGGAAACGGATGAGGCCTTCCGGGGCGGGGTCTACCACAGCGGTGACCTGGCGGTGACCCATCCGGACGGATACGTGGAGATCAAGGACCGGCTCAAGGACGTGATCATCAGCGGCGGGGAGAATATCTCCAGCGTGGAGGTGGAGAATACCATCCATGAGCACCCGGACGTGCTGGAAGTGGCTGTGGTGGGGGTCCCCCACGAGAAGTGGCAGGAGGTGCCCAAGGCCTTTGTTACCCTGAAGAAGGGAGCCCAGCTGGACGAAGAGTCGCTGAAGGAATTCTGCCGGGAGCGTATCGCCAAGTTCAAGGTGCCCAAGTATTTCGAGTTCCTGGATCTGCCCAAGACGGCAACGGGCAAGATCCAGAAGCACAGGCTGCGGGAGCGGGCCCGGCAGTAGGGTCGCTCCCCTCGCAGGTCACAGGGCCGGCGCCGCTATCCGGATCCAAGCGGCGCCGGCCTTTTACTTTGCTCCCTTGCTTTGATTGCGCGGCGCGATGCCGCGCATCAGCGCAGGAAGTTCCGGGCCAGGACGAGTACGGCCTCGCGCAGGTCCTTTTTGCCCAGAACCCCTGTCTCCAGGAACTGTTGAATGAGAAAGCCCTCGAAAAGGGCGGTGACCAGGGCGCCCAGTTTCCTGGTGGCCTCCCGGTCCGCGACAAAGGGGGCCAACAGGTCCGCGAACAGGGAAGTGTTGAGGCGATAGCTGCTCTGGTTGAGCTTTTGCTTGAGCTCGTCGCTGCCGAAAGCGTGGGTGGTGAACTCCAGAATCACCCGGGACCAGGCGGTGTCGTCGCTAATGGTGTCCAAAAAGTCCATGATCACGTGGACCGCCTGCTCCGAGCTCTCCGCCTGCTCCAGCCTTTTCCGGCGTGTTGCCCGATAGCTCCGCAGGCGGTCCTCCATGATGTCCAGAAAGATTTCGTCCTTGCTTCGCCAGTGGCGATAGAAGTTGCCCTTGGCGTATCCGGCCTGGCTGGTGATCTCGGCGATGGTGGCCTGCTTGAAGCCCTTGCGGCAGAAGACCGCCACAGCCTGATCCATGATCTCTTGCCTGGTTTGCTGGGATTTTTCGTGTTGCTTGGTGCCCATAATTCCTGACTCAAAGTCATTTAGTGACCAGTGGTCAATAAGGTTGTGTGTAGCTGAGGCGCTTCGCGCTGTCAAGATCGCGGCGGCCCAGTAGCGCGGGTTCCCCGTGTCCTGTTCAGGGTTCAGGCTAGGGGCGATGAATGGGTGAGACAGGGAGCGCGTGAATCGGATATCCATTTACCCCGCATCAGGAGATTCAGGCCTGATCAGTCTTAAGTCCCGGGAGTCTTCTTGTTGACCTGCAAAATGAAGTACGGGTAAACTTATTGAGAATGGTTCCTGTTTTCTTGACTGGATCAGCAGCGAAGTAGCGAGGCGGAAATGGATAACCCGGAGATATGACATGAAATTCGCATGGAATTATATTGGGGGAAGTGGCCCTCTTACACGGCGCAGCTTTCTGGAGGCCGGCCTGCTCGGCCTGTCCGCCGCTGGTCTCTATCCCGCCCTTTCCCTGGCGGAGACCGGCACGCCCCACCTGGGGCTGGCCCGTGGCGATCCCGGGCCGGCCACGGAGGCGGCGGTGCAGATCATGGGCGGGATGGGGACCTATGTAGGCCAGGGGGACAACGTGCTCATCAAGCCCAACATGAGTTTTTCCGCTGGCCCCGAGGCCGGGGTCACCACCCATCCGGACGTGGTGGAGGCCTTGGCCCGCATGTGCCTGCAATGCGGAGCGTCGCGGGTCTACATCATGGATCACACCCTGAGGGACCCCTCGGCCTGCCGGAAGGAGTCCGGGATCGGAGACATCGCGGAAGGATTCCAGGGCAGGGTCGAGGTCCAGACCCCGTCCTCCTCGCACCGCTTTAGGACCAGCGATATCCCCCGCGGCAAACAGCTCGGCGCAAGCGATATGCTCAAGGAGGCCTTGGAGGCGGATGTCCTTATTGCAGCGCCTGTGGCCAAGCATCACGGCAGCACGGGAGTGAGCCTGTCCATGAAGGGGATGATGGGTCTGATACTGGATCGGGGGGCCTTCCACTGGCAATACGACCTGAACACGGCAATCGTGGACCTGTGCACCAAACTGCGGGCGGATCTCACCGTGGTTGACGCCTCCCGGGCCCTGACCAGCGACGGTCCCTCCGGGCCGGGGGAGGTGACCCGGCCGAAAACGGTGATCGCCTCCAGGGACATGGTGGCCGCGGACGCCAAGGCGGTGAGCCTCATCCGGTGGTACGGCCGCTCCATTCCCCCGGAGAAGGTGGGCCATATCCGCGAGGCGCACGAGCGGGGACTGGGACGGATGGACCTGGAGAATCTGTCCACCGGGACGATCGAGGCATGAATTGGTTCCAGCGGAGCCTGCAGGCCCTGTGCTTGGCCCTGTTTGTGCTTCTCCTCCTCGCCGCCACCCCCATCCTGACCGGTTTCCTCGATCCCGCCAGGGTATTCGCCCTGGATCCGGCGGCCTACCTGGGAGCCGCCCTGTCCGGCCGCGTTCTGCTGCCAGGCCTTGGCGCGCTCCTTTTTCTCCTGCTACTCACCTGGCTGCTGGGTCGTTTCTTCTGCGGCCACGTCTGCCCCCTGGGAACGAGCTGTGACGCGGTCCGGCCATTGGTGGCGGGCAAGGCTGCCTCCGAGCCGAGCGGAGGACGGTGGCCCGCGGCCAAGTACCTGGTGCTTTTGTTCATCGCCGCGGCCTCCCTGCTGGGGCTCAATCTGGCCTACTGGGGGGCGCCGCTCACCCTGGCGGGCAGGCTTTTCATTCTGGTTCTGGGACCGGCTGGGGAATTTCTCCTTTCCGGCCTGTCCGGAGCGGGCCTCCTCTCGGACCGTGCGGCCAGCGCCGCGTGGCTTCCCCCGGACCGCTACCTGGGGGCCTGGTTCTTCCTCGTCTTTTTCGCATCGCTTCTTTTGCTGCAGCATTTCCGTCCCAGGTTCTGGTGCCGCTTTCTCTGTCCCGCGGGGGCGGTCTTCGCTCTGACGGCCCGGCGTCCCTTCTTCCGGCGCACGGTCTCGGATGCGTGCACGGATTGCGGCCTGTGCCGCAAGCGCTGTCCCATGGGGGCCATCGGGAGCGACCCCAGGCACACACGCTACGAGGAGTGCATCGTCTGCCAGCGCTGCGTTCGTCTCTGTCCCGAAGGGGCCATTGCCTTTCTGGGCCTTGGCTTGCGGGAGAAGTTCCCCGAGGCCGAGCCCTTCCTTCCGGGCAGGCGGGCGGCGCTACAGACCCTGACCGCTGCCGCGGCAGTGGCCTTCGTGGGCAGGACCGGGCTGCTGGAGGCCTGGAGCAGACAGGAAGCGGGCCAGCGGATCCTGGCCGGTGAGCTCATCCGTCCGCCTGGAGCCCTGCCGGAGGATGACTTCCTGAACCGCTGCATCCGCTGCGGTCTGTGTCTGCGCATCTGTCCCACGGACATGCTCCAGCCCGCCATGGGGCACTCGGGATGGTCCGGATTCCAGACCCCGGTGGCCGTGGCCCGCAGCGGACCCTGCGAGCCTGGCTGCACCCTGTGCGGCGAGGTCTGTCCTTCCCGGGCCATAAGGGCCCTCCCCAGGGAGGAAAAGGTCTGGGCCAAGATGGGCACCGCTGTGGTGGACCGCCGCAAGTGCCTGGCCTGGGAGTGGGGAGAGCGCTGCCTGGTCTGCGACGAGGCCTGCCCCTACGGGGCGGTGGATCTGAGCCGGGAGCCGGGAATGCAGGTCTCGGTCCCCCATGTGCGCGAGGACCGCTGCACCGGCTGCGGCGCCTGCGAGTTCGCCTGTCCCGTGGTGGACCGGCCGGCCATAGCCGTGAGCTCCATGGCGGAGATGCGGCTTGCTACCGGCTCCTATCGGGAGGAGAGTGAACGGAGGGGGCTGGACATCACCCGCAAGGGAAGGGAGAGCGAGGAAAAGCCGCGGCGTCGGGATACCGCAGATGACGATTCTGACCTGCCTCCCGGATTTCAATGATTTTTGCGAATCCATGCTTCGCTATCACAAGGTCTGTGAAGAAGTGAGGGTTGTTATAGATATGTCTAACGGACTGAATTGTCGATAAATCACCTTGGCCATTTATTGAATCGGTGCAGGGTTGCCTCGTAGCATTATCATGCTTGGTTGTACCCGGGGCTTGTCCGTGATTAATGGTTGTAGGCAAAGAAAATCGGGCACCAGATTGCCATGAATGTCGCGCTTTGCTAATATATTGACAAACTTTCTTCTCCGTCGACCCCGCCGTTCTGTGGACAGGAGGCCCCATGCGCCACCTCATTCTAGGCAGCGGTATTGCCGGGCTCCAGGCCGCCCGTGCCATCCGCTCCGCGCAGCCGGAAGCGGCAATCACCATGCTCGGCCGCGAGCCCGACCCGCTTTACGCCCGACCCATGATCAGCCACCTCCTGGAGGGCTCGGTTCAGCCGAGCCAGCTTGAGCTGGGCCTGCCTCCGGAGGTCCGCCTCATCAGCCAGGACGAGGCTGTCGCAGTGGATGCGGCGGACAAGACGGTCGCCACACAACAGGGCCGCAAGCTGGCCTATGATCGCCTTTTGATCGCCACGGGAGCGGATCCCCGCGGCATAGGGGCACAGAACACGGACCTGGAAAACATCCATTTCATGCGCACCAAGGTCCAGGTGCGGGACATGCTCGAGGCGCTGCCCGGATCCCGCCGGGCCCTGGTCCTGGGCGGCGGCCTGGTGGGGTTCAAGGCGGCGTACGGCTTTCTGCGGCAGGGCCTGGAGGTGACCATGCTCATCCGCTCGGAGTATCCCCTGTCCCAGCAGGTGGATCCCATAACCGGAGGTCTTGTCCGGGCCAAGCTCCAGGAGAACGGCCTGGATGTCCTGGTGGGCCGTGATGTGGCCCGCTTCGAGGAGGACGGGTCCGGCCGGGTGCGAGGTGCGGAGCTCACCGACGGCACCGTGCTTGACTGCGATGTCGCGGTCGTCGGCAAGGGGGTGCTCCCTGTCACCGGCTTTCTGCAGGGCTCAGGCGTGGACGTGGATCTTGGGGTCCTGGTGGACGAGGAGATGCGCACCTCTGCCCGGGATGTCTTCGCCGCGGGAGATGTGGCGGAGCACTTCGATCTGGCCCGTGACGAGCGGTGGGTGAACGCCATCTGGCCCGAGGCCGCGGATCAGGGCCGGATCGCGGGGCTGAACATGACCGGGGTCCCGGCGCGCTATCCCGGCAGCCTGAGCCGGAACACCATCCGTATCTTCGACCTGGACCTGACCACCTGCGGCCTGGTGAACCCGCCCGCGGATAGCGGCTACGAGATCCTGCGGGAGGAGGATCCGGGGAGGGGCACCTACCGCAGACTGGTTTTTCTCGGGGATCGACTCGTGGGCGCCGCCTGCGTCAATCGCATCGAGCACGCTGGCGTGCTCAGATCCCTGATCGGGAGCCGCACGCCCGTGCCCTGTCCCAGGGAGGATTTGCTGCGGGAGAGCGTTCACCCCGGCGGGCTTTTTCCCTTCTCCAGGTGAGTCGGCTCCTGTCCGGAGGAAGGGAGGATCCTGTCCGGGTTCCTTGTGGGGATACAGGCAGTGGAGGTGTTTTATGCGACAGGTTGTCGTCCGTCCCGAACGATGCGTTGGCTGTATGCAGTGCATGGCCGCCTGTGCCGCGGCCCACTCCCAAAGCGGAGCCCTTGCGGCGGCCATCCGGGAGTATCCGCTCCCGGGGCCCAGGGTCCACGTGGGCAGCGGCCGCTACGGGGAGGGATTCCCCAATCGCTGCCGCCACTGCGACCCCGCCCCCTGCATGACCGCCTGCCTTCCGGGAGCCATCTACAGGGATGGGAACTGGGACACGGTGCTCATCGATCCCAGCCGCTGCATCAACTGCGCCTCCTGCGCCATGGCCTGCCCCTTCGGGGTCATCCGCTACCACCGCGACCCCTGGGTCAGCCCCGGGCGGGCAGTGGCTGTCAAGTGCGACAATTGCCTCCACCGCCGGGCCAAGGGCCTGATTCCGGCCTGCGCCGAGGTCTGCAAGAGCGGGGCCCTGACCTTCCAGGAGCCGGATCGGGCCATGAAGCGGCGCACGGACGAGATCTCCCGCAGGACGTCCGGCTATGTGGATCAGGAGCGAAGCGGGGAAGAGGCCCCGGGATTCATGCTGCTCCGTCAGCTGAAGAAGCGGTCCGGGCAGCTGGCCGAGTCGGGGCGCGGACCGCGGTAAGGCTTCCCCTCGGGCTGCTGACAATCCTGCGCGAACCGGAACGCCGGGGCGACGCGCGTTCCGGAACCATAAGGAGAAAGTATGGACCAGAAACGATTCTCCCAACGAACGATCACCGAGGACGGGCGGCTGATGCTCGCCAAATCCGAACGGGACGGGGTGGAGACCGTATGGGACCGTCTGGAGGCGCAGCAGCCGCACTGCGGCTACTGCGAGCTGGGTCTCAGCTGCCGCAATTGCTCCATGGGGCCCTGCCGCATCGATCCCTTTGGCGAGGGTCCGCAACAGGGCGTCTGCGGCGCGGACTCGGACATCATCGTGGCCCGCAATCTGGGGCGCATGATCGCTTCCGGCGCAGCCTCGCACTCGGATCACGGCAGGGATCTGGTCGAGGTGCTGGAGGCAGTGGCTGACGGATCTGCTCCGGGGTACACCATAGCCGACGAGGCCAAGCTGCGCAGGGTCGCCGCGGAATACGGGGTCGAAGCGGAGGGCCGGGAGGCCGGCGCAGTGGCCAGGGATCTGGCCCGGGCCATGCAGGAGGACTACGGCACCCGCCTCTCCCGGCTGGGTCTCCTCTCCCGGGCGCCGGAGCCGCGCCGGGCCCTCTGGGATCGGCTGGGAATCACTCCGCGGGGCATCGACCGCGAGACTTCGGAGATGATGCACCGGACCCACATGGGGGTGGACAACGACTGGCAGAACCTTTTGCTTCAGGCCCTGCGCAACGCCCTGTCCGACGGCTGGGGCGGCTCCATGATCGCCACCGAGGTCTCGGACATCCTCTTCGGCACACCCCAACCCGTCGCCTCCCGGGTGAATCTGGGCGTGCTGAAAGAGGATCAGGTCAATATCGCGGTGCATGGGCACAATCCCATTGTCTCGGAAACCATCATGCGGGCCTGCCGGGACGAGGCCCTGCTGCGGAAGGCCCGGGATCGCGGAGCTTCCGGGATAAATCTCGTGGGGCTCTGCTGCACCGGAAACGAGCTCCTGATGCGCCACGGGGTGCCCATGGCCGGGAACCACCTCATGACCGAGCTGGCCCTGGTCACCGGAGCCATGGAGATGATGCTCGTGGACTACCAGTGCATCATGCCCTCCCTGGGCCAGGTGGCCTCCTGCTACCACACGCAGATGATCTCCACCAGCGACAAAGCCAAATTTCCGGGAATGGAGCACCAGGAGTTCCACTCGGACAACGCGGCGGACCTGGCCCAGCGGCTCGTGGAACGGGCGGTGGACAACTTCGGGCGGCGGAATCCGGACAAGGTTTCCATCCCCTCCCAGCCCGTGGACCTGGTGGGCGGCTTTTCCGTGGAGTCCGTGCTCCAGGCCCTGGGCGGGAGTTTGGATCCACTGCTGGAGGCGCTCAAGTCGGGCAAGATCCGCGGAGCCGCCGGGGTGGTGGGCTGCAACAACCCCAAGATCCGGCACGACCTGGGACACACCGCCCTGACCAGCCGGCTCATCGAGAACGACGTCCTGGTCCTGGATACCGGCTGCGCAGCAGTGGCCAACGCCAAGCACGGACTGGAGCAGGCCGAGGCAGCGGAACGGGCCGGCCCCGGGCTGAAGGAGGTCTGCTCCTCTCTGGGAATTCCCCCGGTGCTCCACTTCGGCAGCTGCGTGGACAACGTGCGCATCCTGGTCCTTGCCGCGGAGCTGGCCAAGGCGTTGGGCCAAGACATCAGCGCCCTTCCCCTGGCCGGAGCGGCCCCGGAATGGTACTCGGAGAAGGCGGTCTCCATCGGGGCCTATTGCGTCGCCTCCGGCATCGATACCGTGCTGGGGCCCACCCCGCCGGTGACCGGGAGCATGAATGTGAC
>JAIPDU010000016.1 GCA_021737525.1 Desulfohalobiaceae bacterium
GTCGTGCCGACAGACTCCTGCGTATACCGCTCGCAAGGGATGCGCACTAGTCCTCCTCTGCCGAAATGGCCCTCCTTGTTCGTGGCTTTTGGTGCTGACCACGGAAATAAAACGTTTTTTGTTTCCCGCGCATTACTCCCTTATCCTTACACCCTTTGTCTTCAGGATACTGCAGGGAATAAGCGACTATATTTATATATAAGGGACAGAGGTTCCGAAAAGGTTCCAGACAGAGACCGGGCGTGTTAGCGATTCGAGGGAGTTACAGTCAGGGGGCGGGGAAAGGGTAAGTTTTTTGGGAGACGTGTTCGGAGGGGCGCTGTGAAGGGCTTGATTCCGGATTAATCCTTGATTGTGCGATACAGCGGGATGGTGAGATTGTCCGGTTCGATGTCTTCGCGAAACAGGTGCCGCAGGTTCGGGGCCTTTTGATCGTTCAATGCGTAACCGATGGATAAGGAGACAGGGATCCTTGGCTTTCCGCCATTGTATTCTATCATCATCTCCTTGCGCGGATGCTGAACGAGCATGGTGACATGTCTTTTGCCTGGGCATCCTGCCGGGTTTTTGGCGTAAACAAGGCGTTGCTGAGAGGGTGTCAGGCTTTAGGTCCCTTCCTCCCAGGAATCGAGATAGTCGGCCTGCTCCTTGGTCAGCTCGTCGATCTCCACGTTCATGGCCGCGAGCTGCAGGGAGGCGATCTCCGTGTCCAGCTCCTCGGGCAGCTGGATTACCTGGTTGGGCAGCTTGCCCTTGTTCTTGGCCCCGTATTCGCAGGCGAGGGCCTGGCCGCAGAAGGAGGTGGACATCACCTCGCTGGGGTGGCCCTCAGCGGAGGCCAGGTTGATCAGACGGCCCTCGCCCAGGACGAAGATCTTCTTCCCGTTCAGGACGTATTCCTCCATGAAGGGCCTGACACTTCTGCGGGACTGGCTGGCCTGATCCAGTGCCTCCAGCTGGAGCTCGTTGTCGAAGTGCCCCGAGTTGGCCAGGATTGCGCCGTTCTTCATCTGCTTCATGTGCTCCACCCGGATGATGTGCTTGTTCCCGGTCACGGTCACAAAGATGTCCCCGATGGGGGCGGCGTCGTTCAAGGGCATGACCCGGAAGCCGTCGTACGCAGCCTGCAGGGCCCGGAAGCTGTCCACTTCCGTAACCAGGACATTGGCCCCGAGGCCGCGCGCCCGCTGGGCCACGCCCTTGCCGCAGCTGCCGTAGCCGCTGACCACCACGGTCTTGCCCGCGAAGAGGACGTTCGTCGCCCGCAGGATACCGTCCACCGTGGACTGCCCAGTTCCGTAGTAGTTGTCCACCATGTGCTTGGTCTTGTTGTCGTTCACAGCGATCATGGGATACTTCAGGGCGTTGTCCTTTTCCATGGCCTTGAGCCGGATGATGCCGGTGGTCGTCTCCTCGCAGCCGCAGATGATGTCCTGGATGAGCTCGGGGTGGTTTTTGTGGATCTCGGAGACCAGGTCGCAGCCGTCGTCGATGGTGATCTGGGGCTTGGTCTGGATGACGTTGTTGATGTAGCGGTAGTAGTCCTCCTTGGTCTCGCCCTTGTAGGCCCAGACCTTGACGCCCTCATCGGCCAGTGCGGCGGCAACGTCGTCCTGGGTGGAGAGGGGATTGCAGCCGGTGATGGATACATCCGCCCCGCCGGCGGCAAGGGTCCGCACCAGGACCGCGGTCTCCTTGGTCACGTGCAGGGCCAAGCCCACCCGGATTCCCTTCAGGGGCTTCTCCTTCTCGAAGCGCTTCTTGACTTCGAGCAGGGCGCCCATGTTCAATTCGGCCAGCTCGATATTGTTCTTGCCTTGGCTGGTGAGAGACAAGTCCTTGACTTCATACTTTTGTCCACTGTCCATGCTTTCGCTCCTTGCTTTATATGGCTTGTTGTTCCTGATCCTTGACTGCCCTGAAGACGTTGACCGCCAGGCCGTGCCGCACGGGGTACTGCCTGCTTCCCAGAAGGCTGAAGCCGGAGGCTGTCAGCCAGGTATCGATATCGCCGGGCTCGAATCCCAGCCACGCGGCACCGAATTTCTCCCGGATGTCCTCGCGGGAGTGCTTGGCGAAGTCCGCGATGACCAGGGTCCCTCCGGGCCTGAGGATCCGGTTGGCCTCCTGGATTCCCGCCTGGGGGAGAGGGATGTGATGCAGGACCATGTTGATGACCGCGGCGTCGACCTCCTGGTCCCGCAGGGGCAGGTGCTCCAGCTCCCCCAGCCTGAGGTCGGATTTGGCTGCGGCGTTCTCGGCGTCCAGCTTAAGACGGGTCATCTTGAGCATCTGGGTGGAATGGTCCACGCCGATCACTGTCTCCGCCTTGTCCAGGAGCTTGAGCAGGAGCTCTCCCGTGCCGCAGCCCAGGTCCACCGCGACGGAACAGACGGGGACTTCCTCGGAAACGGCGCCGGCCAGGTCCATGTCCCCCAGGATATCCTTTTTGAGGCGTTCCCAATATTCGGCGACCTGGTTGAAGAAGCGCCGGGTCTTGTTCTTGCGCTCCTTGATAATGGCCTGGGCCCGGGAAAGGTCCTCGGTGGCCATCTCCTCCCTGCCCAGGCTGTTCTTGACGAACTGGGTCAGGGACTCGATATCCGGGTTGTTGGGAACCTGGTAATAGGAGAATCCGCCGTCGCGCCGCTGCCGGAGGAGCCCGTTCTCGTTCAGGACCTTCAGGTGCCTGGAAATGCGGGACTGACCCATTTGCATGATCAGAACGAGCTCGTTCACATTGAGCTCGTAGTGCAGAAGGAGATGGAAAAGGCGGAGCCTGGTCTCGTCCCCGAGGGCCTTGAAGTAGCGGGTAATGTTCATGATATATGCTTATATGACAATATTTTGATGTGTTGAGATTCATATATAGACATTGCGCGAAGGTTTGTCAAGGAGGAGAAGGGAGGCAGGGCAAGACGGGACATCCCGGAAATGCCAAGGGGCGGCGAGGTCTCAAAGGGGGAGCCCCGCAGGATATTTCAGGGCTCCCCCTTTGATCATCCTTCGCGGACTGGGGAGGGCATCCATTCGCCTGACGCTGTGCCCGGCTGATTGCGGGGCCGGGTCAGGACCACAGCGGCAGGCCGGTCTGCTCATCAAGGCTTCGCACGAAGTCCGGCCCGCTGAAGACCTGCAGGATGTACTCGCAGGCGAAGACAGGACATCCCTGGGCCAGGTGGCCGCCGAATGTCCGCCCGTTGGCGTCCGCCAAAGTGACGTGGGCATGGACCATGGGCGAGCCGTCCTTGAGGGAGATGTTGCCCATCAGGCTGGCGATCTCCAGGCCCTGGTCCAGGGTGAAGAATTGGTATTGCCGGGTGTGCTGGTCGTAGTACCCCAGCCTGGCCCTCTGCACGGCTCCGATGGCCTCGATCCGCCCCAGAGTCACGCCCTTCTCCCGGCACAGCTCGCTCAGGGCGTCCAGCAGGTCGTCGTTGTGGCTTAAGCGGCCCATGTAGACCGTACCGGCCTGAACGGATTCCAGCTTCTGCATAGCGTATCACCTCCTCGTTTCCGGGTTCGCCAGGGGGCAGTTGCGGGGGCTCGACACGCCCTCCGGGATTCGGGCCGGCATCCGGGCTAGTCGTATTCCACAGCGCTGAAGCGCATGAGGCGATCCCAGGAATGGGTGGCCTCGATGCGACGGATGGTGCCTGTTTTGCCCCGCGTCACCAGGGAGTGGGTTGTCGCGCCGCTGCCGGTGTAGCGCACCCCGGCCAGGAATCCGCCAGCGGAGATTCCGGTGGCGGCGAAGTAGACATCGTCGCTGTTGATGAGATCCCGCGTGGACAGGACTTGTTCCAGGTCCACCCCCTGTTCCAGCAAGGCTTGCCGCTCCCGATCCTTCTGCGGGTCCAGGCTGCAAAGCATTTCCCCGCCCAGGGCCTTGATGGCGCAGGCGGAAAGCACCCCTTCCGGGGTCCCGCCGGTGCCCAGCAGGACGTCCACCTCAGAGTCGGGATCCACGGCCATGAGGGCCCCGGCGATGTCTCCGTCCGTATGCAGCTGGATCCTGGCACCGGCCTCCCTGATCCGGCTGATGAGCTCCTCGTGCCTGGGTTTGTCCAGGACAAAGACCACCAGGTCCTGAACGTCCTTGTCCAGGGCTGCTGCCACCCGGGTCAGGTTCTCCCGGACCGGGGCGTTGAGCTCCACGCTGTCCTTGGCCGGGGCTGGAACCACCAGCTTACGCATGTAGTAGCTCGCCCCGGGGGCGTACATGCTCCCGCTGGGGGCGAGCCCGGCCACGGAGATGGCATTGGGTCGGCCGTAGGCGAGGAGCTTGGTCCCCTCCACCGGGTCCACTGCCACGTCCACCTTCGGGGGCGAGCCCGTGCCTATCTCTTCACCGTTGTAAAGCATGGGGGCCTCGTCCTTCTCCCCCTCGCCGATAACCACCCGACCCGAGACATCCAGGGCGTTGAAGGACAGGCGCATGGCGTCCACCGCCGAGCGGTCACCGCTCTTCTTGTCCCCCTTGCCCAGCCATCTGGCAGAGGCAAGGGCCGCCGCTTCAGTGACGCGCACGAGATCCAGGGCGAGGTTCCTTTCCGGGAGCTCCGAAGGGGCCATGGGCTGCTCCTTGTCCGAATTTCTTGGTTCGACCGGGTCCACTGCGTCCTGTCCGGAGAGCAAAGCCGGGAGATTCCCCGCGCGGAAAGCCCGGGGCTTCGCGCGGGGGCAAAAGATCAGACCCTTTCCCGGGCCCGGCTCAAGGGTGCGTCACCCAGTTCATCCATGAGCCGGACGCGGTCCTCGTGCCTGCCCCCTTCGAACTCGGTCCGGAGGAAGCTGTCCACCACCGCCGGGGCCAGGTCCTCTTCCATGATGCGGGCTCCCAGGCAAAGGATGTTGGCGTTGTTGTGCCGCCTGGCCATACTGGCCATATGTTCGTCGAAGCAGAGGGCGGCCCTGATCCCGGGAAACCGGTTGGCGGACATGGACATGCCCAGACCGGTTCCGCAGATCAGAAGGCCCGGCATCCCGGTCTCCAGGACCTTGCGGCAGGCCAGGGCGGCGAACTCGGGGTAGTCGCAGCTCTCAGTGGAATGGGTTCCCACATCCTCGCAGACGTAGCCGGTCTCGCGGAGGTGGGCCAGGCACTTCTCCTTCAGCGGGTATCCCGCGTGATCCGATCCGAGTATGATGAGGCTCTGGGTCATGGCGAAACGCTCCCTGAGTCGGTTAGGATCCGGAAACCGGTTATCGGGTTTCTGCCCGGGCTAGACATCCCACTTCTTTCTGCGCTTGGCGATGATATCCTGGCGCAGATTCCGAAGCTGGGTCTGGAGGTGCTCCACCTCTCTGGAGAGGAAGGCGATCTGCTTGCGGCAGAGGTCGATCTCGGATTGCTGCTTGCTCTTGGCTGATTCACTCCCTTCCTGCTCCAGGAGCTGCCCCAGCCTCTCGTACTCCTTGGCCAACCTTTTTTGCAAGTCCGCGATTTCCCAGTTGCGAAGACCACGCAGGATCTCCCAATGGATTTCGCTGAAAAGCACCTTGAAGCCCAGGGGAACGGCCCGGGCCATGGATATATCCCGCCGGCTGGTCACGTTGCTTTCCTGCATCGTCAACTCCTGTTTGTCTCCTTCAGTGGCATTCTTATTGCTCCCCGCTCCCGGAGTCAAAGGAACCCAGGGAGCGAACCATTGTATCCGGGGGGAGGTCCAACCGCAAGTCCGCCTCGGGCCAAGGGTCGCTGCGCGGCTGGAATTCCTTGATCCTGAGGATCAGCTCCTCGTCGCGCTCTGTGGTTAATTCCATCCGCTGGCTCAGGACATATCCCTTCCTGCTGGTCAGATCCTTGCGCTCCAGATGCCATTCGTGGGGGCGATCCCCGGAAAGGGCCACGATTCGTGCCTTGCGGTCCAGGATGACCCGACCGATCCGCTGATTATCCCGGGGGTAAAAGGCGTACTTCCCTCCGGGAAGGACTTCGAACCGCTCGTATTCACGCCAGAGGAGGCCCTTCCAGTTCCCGGTCAGAAGCTGAGTCATCCGGGGCAGGCTGAAGGGGAGTTGCAGCCCCATTGTCGCGGTCGCCTGGGCGGTGTTCTCCGCGATATAGGCCCGGTTGTCCCTGTGAGAGAAGATCAGGATCCTGTCCCGGCGTATCTCCCAGATGGAAATGGTCGCCCCTATGCCGGCCCTGAGGTGCAAACGCAGCGGAGTGGGCAGGTTGCCCCACAGCTCGAAAGTGATCCTTCGCTTCTGCTCTGGGGTGAAGATGTTCAGGCTCCCCTGAAGCGAGGCGCCGGGCAGGGAGGGGGTCCCTTCCTGCCTGGACCAGAAGGAGGCCCAGGTGCTGCTGGCCTCTTGAGAGGATACAGGGGGCTTTTCCCGTTGCAGGGGGGCGCATCCGCTTCCGGCCCATATGAGCAGCAGAAGACAGGCGAAGGCTAGCAGGCCCGCGGAAGTGCCGGCCGGAGGATGAGGGCGGAGGGAGCGGGTCTGTTGCATCACCGGGAAACACTCTTGAGCTTGTCCCTGAGCGCCTGCGAATTGTCCGGATCCAGCTCCAGGGCCTTTTTATAGCCCTTCCGGGCTTCTTCCTTCTTGTTCAGGGCGCTGGCGATGTCCGCGAAGTGCTCCCATATAACAGGGTCGTCCCGGACCTGGGCCAGGGCCTCCCGGATGGTTTCCCAGGCTTTCTGGGGGTTGTCCGTTTTGAACTGGTACCAGGCAAGGGAATCCAGATAATAGGGATTTCCCGGGTCCAGCTTCAGGGCCTGCCGGATCAGGCGTCCGGCCTTGTCCAGGTCCCTGTCCTGCTCCACAAGGGTGTACCCGATAAAGTTCAGCGCTGCGGCATTTTCCGGCTCCTTCTCCAGAAGGCGCCTCATGTGGCGCAGGGCATCCTCGCTGTTGTCCAGCTCGTATTCCACCACTGCGAGCCGGGACCACAGATCCGAGGGGCTGGAAACCCGATCCAGCCCCTGTTGCAGGATCTCTCTGGCCCGGCGCGGCTTGTCCTGTTCCATGAGGACCCGGCTTTCCAGGATCCAGAAGGAGGCGTTCTCCGGATGCTTCCGCCGGCCCTTGCGGGTAGCCTCCAGGGCCTGTTCCAGTTGCTGATTGCGGAACAGGACCCTGCCCCGCAGCAGGAGGCCGTCCTGATACATTTTCGAGGATTTGGGGATGCGGCTCAGATAATCCAGGGCCTTCTGGGGGGCCTGATCCCGGCGCAGGGCGATCATGGCCCGGTAGTACAGGCTCCGTCCCTCCTCCTGAGCCGATGGGGGCAGCTTATCCAGGATGGTTTCCGCCCGGCTGTAGAATTCGGACCGCAAAAAGAGGGAGCTGGCCCGGAAAAGGAAGTCCGGGCCCGAGGGGTCCCGCTCCACGTATCCCATGGCCTGGTCCGGGTTGTTGAGCTTGAGATCCAGATCGACGAGCTTGAGCAAAAGCTCGTCGTTTTCCCTGCCCTTGTCCAATAGCACGGCATAGGCCTGTTTGGCCCGGGCATAGTCCCCGTTCGTCTCCCTGGCGTAACCCAGTTGAGCCCAGGCCTGGAGATAGTCCGGGTCGGCTTCAACAGCGGAGCGAAAATGGGGCACGGCCCGTTCCGGCTGATCTTCCTGTAGAAAGGTCCGGCCCAGCAGGTAATGGATTCGCTTGGTCCGCTGTTTTTGGGGCACACTTTGCAATAGCTCTCTGGCCTTGCCGTAGCGTTCCTTGCGCAGATAGACCTGGGCCATCTCGGCGACCGTGCCCGGCTCGCCTCCGTGTTGGCGCAGGTAGACGCTGAGCAGGGATGTGGCGTTGTCCAGCTTGTCCTGTTCAATATAGAGCCGGGCCAGATAACGCACCAGGTCGCCCTGGCCTGGAAATTCCTGCAATCCGGATTTGATGGTTTCCTGGGCCATGTCCGGTCTGCCCTGGCTCCAGTAGTGGCGACCCTGCTCGATGTAGAGCTCCGGCGAGGGAGCCAGCTGTGTGGCGTTTTGAAGCGCCCGCAGGGCCTTGTCCGATTGGTTCCTTCTTTTCAGATCCAGGTATTTGAGATAGTTGAAGCTGGCTTTGGCCTCGGGGCTGAGGGAAACCTGTTCAGAGCGGACGAACCGGGTTCCGTCAGTCCGGGCGCATCCGGACAAGGCCAGAAGAAGGATCGCCGGCAGGAGACAAAGCGTACTCAGGCTTTTCCAGGTCTTCATGTCGATCTTGCTCGCTCCATCGTCGAGGATTTCTCCAGGTGTTCCGGGGATGCCGGGGCAGCTCGCCCCGAGTGATCACCCTGCCGTGTTCTCCGCCTGGAAGGGGAAAATATCCGGAAATAAGGGCTCACTGCGCTGCGGATCCCGTGGTGTGCTCCTTGAGGCGCCTGTACACGAAATCCCCGATTTCCAGGCCGGCCTCGATGAACTCCGGTCCGTAGACCCTGCCGGTTTGGGTCCTGAAGGTGTCCTGGATGGATTCGATGATCCGCAGGCCCTTGGGGAAGTTGTCCTTGATCATGTCCAGGGACCACTCCTGATAGTCGCAGATCTCCCAGAGCGTGGTGATGAAATTATCCGGCCCCCATCGGAACTTGTCCGCGTCGTACAGTGCGGCGCTCAGGAAGAACTCCTCCGGGTCCTGGGAAGGGGTGTAGGGCCGGAAGGCCTCGTGCGATTCGATTGCGGTGTGCAGGAGGGACATGTCCCGCTCGGTCAGGGGATAGTCCTTCAGTATATAGTGGCACATTCTGGCACCCTCCACGGCATGATCCGGTTCCGAACGGCAAATGTCGTGGAGCAGAGCCGCTATGTGCGCCAGGAGCACGAAATGGCGGGATCGCTCCTGATCCCTGGAGAAGGACTCGGCCAGGATGATGGCCCCGGACTCGATGGCCACGTTCTTGGAGTGCTTGATCCCGTGCCCGAACTCGTCGTTTAAGAAGGGGAGCACATCCTCGCAGCAGCGAAGGATCAGGGGGTGGTCGAAGAATATCTGCCTGGAATAGGAGAGCTCCGGGGCCAGGTCGTCGTAGAAGCTCAGACGCTTGTTCGAGGCGCATTCCTGCGCTTCCTTCTGGATGAGATCCAAGGTGCTGTTACTCATGTCGAATCCAGTCCTGGGAGAAGTCCTGCACCGATTGGGACAGATGTTCCTTGAGCTTGTTCAAGAGCCGGCTCTCGATCTGGCGCACCCGTTCCCTGGTGATGTCGTATTTGTCACCGATCTCCCGAAGGGTGACCGGAGTCTCCGCGAGAAGCCTGTTTTCCAGGATGTCCCGTTCCTTTTCGTTGAGCTGGGGCAGCACTTCCTGCACGTGTTTCTTGAGGCTGTGGCTGATTTCCTGCTGGGCCAGCTGATCCTCCACACTGGCATCCAGCGCGGGCAGCATGTCCAGCCTCGTGGTCGCCGAATCCTCGGAAAAGGGAAGATCCAGGGAGAGGTCGTGCTGGCCCATGCGTTGGCTCATTTCCACAATTTCCTCTTTACTCACGTCGAGATTCTGCGATAGCGTCGTTTCATCCGGAGAGAATCCCAGATTTTCCAGGCGTTGACGCTCCTTGCTCAAATTGTAGAAAAGTTTTCTCTGGGACTGGGTGGTACCTATCTTGACCATTCTCCAATTGTCCATGATGAATTTCAGGATATAGGCCTTGACCCAGAAAGCGGCATAGTAGGAAAACTTGATGCCCCGCTCCGGATTGAACTTCTGTACTGCCTTCATGAGCCCGACATTGCCCTCTTGAATGAGCTCGAGAACGTTTTTCATCCATTTTTTCTGGAATTCCATGGCGATCTTGACCACCAGGCGCAGGTGGGAGGTGACCAGCCGGAACGCGGCCTGCTGATCGTTGTTCTCCCGGACCCGCCGTGCGAGCTCGAGCTCCTCCTCGGGAGCCAGGGTGGGGAATCGGTTGATCTCCTGCAGGTATTGACTGAGGCCGTCCCTGGCGCTGGGTTGATTCTCCGGCTTGGGCATGGGGAGATTGCCCTTGATCTGCACAGGGGTCTCCTCCGAACCCGCGGAGATGTCCTCGGCGAGCTCGGCTGCCTCGTCGAACTCCTGCTCAGGGTCGTTTGCTTGGTCACTGGTGTTGGTGGGGGTCTTGTCCTGTTTTTCTTTGCTCATAATCGATTGCGTTGCCTTATCCCTTTTTTTGCAAGTAAATGTGTCCAATTAACTGAATTTCAAGGCGCAATTGACAAGCGAGTCTCGTCGGGGATGCGCTGAAGCCGTTGAAGGTGAACCGGTGGACTGCAGACGGCTGCGGGAAAACGCGGGGGTTTGCAACGAAGCCCCTGCGGTGCTGGAAAAGCCTCTCGGGGCCTGGCCCGGAAGTTCCCGGCGCGGGAGCTGCCGGGGGCTGGCCGCCGGGGGCAGCCCCCTGGGACGGAGGCCGGGGCGGCTCGGTCTGCTCCCTTTGAAACAGGGTGTTGACTTTTTCCTGGTCCCGGACAAGGCTGCGCTCACCGAAGGGAGCTCTCCGGGAAAGATAGGGAAAACGTAACTAGTCGTGTCCGCGAAATATGCATGAGAAAATCCTACGCGGGGTATTTTTTCACTGTGCAGCTCCGGTTCTTGATTTTCTAACGCTCGTCACGCGGGGGCATCCCTGCCCCCACCCGACTCTACATGGTTGGTGGTTTCCTTCACGCTGCCAACTTATTGAAACACCGATTTTTTTCGAGATGCGAGCATTATCGCGGTCGGGTTTCCCCCACGTGACGAGCGAAGAAAATCGACAGACCTCCACTGAATAGTTAAAAAATACCCCGCGTAGGATTCCTGCACAGGAGCTTTCATCCGATCATTTTTAATGCTTTTTTTGGCGGACACGACACTGACCACCTTGCGAAAGCGTAATGTTCACGGGGCATTGACGCTGAGCCGAGAGAGGTGCTGCCTCGTTACCGGAAACAATGGTTGCAGTGTCGCCCAACTCGCATTTTTCTGCCCAAAAGTCTAGAATAAATCTTATGAAAGGCGATTTCAATCCTTCAGCTACGAGTGCCACCACATTCATGACAGCCAGGGGCAATCCGGCGGGACAAGGGAGTGGCGCTGCCGGGCAAGCGATATCCGCTCGCCGGGGCCCCGGGGTCTACCCTGCCTTCGGGGAGTTTTGGTGCGTTTGGGGGCGGAAAATGGGGAGCCGTGACTTTGGTTGCCGGAACAAGCCCCGACTGCCGGGTCTTCGCCTATTCTGGCTCGGCCTGCTTGCCGCGAGCCTTGTTTTCGCAGCCTTCGCGCCAGGCCATGCCGGAAGCACCAAGCGCCTGAATCAGGGAGAGCTCATGGCCAAGGTGGCCCAGTCCCGGGGCAAGGTTATCCTGCTGCACTTCTGGGCTACCTGGTGCCCGGCCTGTCTCAGGGAAATGAGCGTTCTCTCCGAGCTGCGGGAGGATTATCCCCGGGAGTCCCTGATCTTGCTGGGCGTGTCCATGGATGATAGCCAAGGAGCCCTGTCGCGTGTTCTGAAGGAACAGGAGCCGGGATATCCTGTCTATCTGGCTGGCAGGGGTGTGGCATCCTCCTTCCAGGTGTCCGGGGTGCCCAAGACGGTCATCTACAATCAGAGGGGACGAAAGGTGCACAGCACTCACGGATTCGTGCCCGCAAAGGAGTTGCGCGGCATTGTGGACCGGTTCCTGGACGACGGGAGTGCCGGAGCAAAGCAGTAGCCGCGCGGCTCTTCCCCTTGTTTTTGGCCGACGGGAGGGGCCCGGAAGAGACATATCAAGGCAGCAAGGACGCGTATGCTGTATCTGCGCAAGGCGACCATTCAGGATGTGGCCTCGATTCACTCCCTGCTGTTGCGGTTTTCGCGCCAGGGGGTGCTCCTGCCCAGGTCCTTCAGCGAGCTGTATAAGCATCTGCGGGACTTCTTCGTCCTCGTGGACAATCTGGACACAGGGCTCAAAGGGTGTTGCGCCCTGAGCATCACCTGGGAGAATCTGGCCGAGATACGCTCCCTGGTCGTTGTCGGGGATGCCCAGGGAAAGGGCTGGGGACGCCGCCTGGTGGACACCTGTTTGAGCGAGGCGATCACCCTGGGCATCTATCGCGTCTTCACCCTGACCTATCAAACGGAGTTTTTCGCCTCCTTGGGATTCGAGGAGGTGGACAAGGAAGAGTTGCCCCAAAAAGTGTGGTCCGACTGTTTAAATTGCCCCAAGTTCCCGGATTACTGCGACGAAGTGGCCATGCTCATGGATCTTTAGCCCTGGAGCCGTATAGGTCCCTTTTTGCCGAACCGCGGAGCCGGGAGGACGAACCCAACGTCCTGGAGCGAGTGGAGGAGTCGCTGTATGCACAGACTGGAGCTCATTTTCACCCCTGAACAAGTGCGCGACCAGGTGGCCCGGGTGGGCGGGGAGATCTCCCGGAGCTACGGGACGGTGTCCGAGTCGGTGGTGCTCGTCTGCGTCCTCAAGGGGGCCTTCGTCTTCTTCGCCGATCTCATCCGCCAACTCGACTTCCATACGGAGATCGAGTTCGTGCGCCTGGCCAGCTACGGATCGGGAACCGCGCCCTCCCAGGAGATCTCCTTCTCCCAGGATGTGGAGACCTCCCTGCGGGGCAAGCATGTTCTCATCGTGGAGGACATCGTGGACACGGGCCACACCGTGGATTACCTGGGCCGGCAGTTCCAGGCGAGAGGGACCGCCAGCCTCGGGGTCTGCTCCCTGATCCACAAACTGGAGCGACACGAAGCCGGCTTCGTTCCGGACTTCACCTGTTTTACCGTGAACAGCGGATTCCTCGTGGGCTGCGGACTGGACTACGCCGAGAGCTATCGCGGCCTTTCGGGGATCCATGAGGTGCATTTCACTCAACAGCCGGAGCGGTAACCTGCTCCCGACAGGAGCGGGAGGGGCTGCTCCGGGGCTTTTCCCCCGAGAAAACGTGGGGAGAGGAGAGGCTATGCTCATCGATTGTCCGAAGTGCGGGACCCGCTTCCGGATCAGCCGGGACAAGCTGCGGCCGGAAGGAACCAAGCTCAAGTGCTCCCGTTGCGAGCATGTTTTTCAGGGCACCGTGTACGACGCACTGATCGAGGAGGGGGAAACACGGGAGGACCACTCTTACCCATCGGTATCGGGCCTGGACGGCATCGGGGGGGAGGAGCAGGGACGGGCCCCGCGAAGGAAGCGGAAGTGGCTCTGGCTCCTTGTTGTCCTTATCCTTGTGGCGGCAGCCGTGGGATATATGTTCCTCTCCGGGATAACGGCCAGGATTTCCTTCCTGCAGGAGCCGCCCCGGACCGCGGAAACGGGATTGGATCAACGCTTGGCAAGCGAGGAGGCGGTCCAGGATATCACCTTGCGCAATGTAAACCAGTACATGGTCCAGAACAAGCACATAGGATCCATGCTGGTGATCGAGGGCAAGGCGGAGAATGAGTCCGGCGGTCCCAAAACGGGGATAAGGCTCCGGGCCACGGTGTTCGACCAGCAGGGAAACAAGCTGCGCAGCAAGGAGTTCTTCTGCGGTAAAAGCGTCTCCCTGGCCCAGTTGCAGTCCTCCAGCAAAAAGGAGCTGGAATCCGCGTACACCTCCGATCTGGCCCGGCTGAAGGAGAGACAGCGGGTCGGCGCCGGAGAGGCGGTGCCTTTCATGGTCCTTTTCTTTTCCCCTCCGCAAGAGATGGCGGAGTTCAGCCTCAAGGTGCTCGGTGCCCGCCTGGCGGGTACATCATGAGGAACACGGCGAGCGAGGCCGGAAAACCGTCCCCGGGGAGGAACCTGCGTCCTTTGCCGCGGTAAGGGCAGCCCGCTTATGAGCAAAACCAGCCCCACCTATGTCTGCTCCGTCTGCGGGGCCCATCAGTCCAGATGGATGGGGCGGTGCCCCGGCTGCAACACCTGGGGCAGCCTGGAGGAGGTGGTCCGGGAGGAGAAATCCTCAGGGGCGCGGGCCACCGGATCCGGAACCGGAGCCGTGCCGCATCCGCTGGAAGAGGTGGACGACGGACCGCAGGAGCGTATCTCCACCGGCTCCAAGCCCATGGACTCCCTCCTGGGCGAGGGCCTGACCCCCGGTTCCGTGATCCTGCTGGGCGGGGATCCCGGCGTGGGCAAGTCCACTTTTGTGCTGCAGCTTGCCGGCGGATTCCGCCGCAGGGAGGGCAACTCGATCTATGCCACCGGCGAGGAGTCCCTGGCCCAGATCCGGCAGCGGGCGGAGAGGCTGGGCGTCCTGGGGCCGGGTGTCCGGGCCCTGCACACCACGCATCTGGAGGACCTACTGGCCGTTTTCCGCAGCGGCGAGGCCCCGGATCTGCTCCTGGTGGACTCCATCCAGACCCTGGCCTCCTCGGATGCGGATGGGGTCGCCGGCAGCGTCAGCCAGGTCAGGGCCACGGCCTCGGCCCTGGTGGAGGCGGCCAAGGCCTGGGGCACGGTGGTCCTGCTCATCGGCCACGTGACCAAGGAGGGCCAGATCGCCGGCCCCAAGCTTCTGGAGCACATGGTGGACACGGTCCTGTACATGGAAGGGGACCGGCAGCAGATGTACCGCATCCTCCGCGTGGTCAAGAACCGCTACGGGCCCACGGGCAATCTCCTGGTCCTGACCATGGCCCAAAGGGGCCTTCACATCGTTCACGATCCCTCCACCTTCTTCCTGCAGGCCCGTGATCCCAACCTGTCCGGGACGGCGGTGGTCATGGCCCTGGAGGGGCAGCGGGCCTTCGCCATCGAGGTCCAGGCCCTGGCCAGCCGGAGCTTTCTGGGCACGCCGCGCCGGACCGCCCTGGGATTCGACACCAACAGGCTGCACCTCCTGCTCGCCCTTCTGGAGAAGAAGCTCCATCTCCACCTGGGGGACTCGGATCTCTACGCCCGCATCGGAGGGGGGTTGCGCCTGGAGGAGCCCGCCCTGGACCTGGGGATCCTGGCAGCGGTGCTCTCCTCCTTCCGGGACAGGGCCCTGCCGGGGCGGGCGGTCTTCTGGGGGGAGGTGGACCTGAGCGGCCAGGTCCGGCCCGTGACCGGGCAGGAGACCCGGCTGCAGCAGGCCCGTCAGCTGGGCTTTTCACCCGTCTTCTGTCCCGGCTCCAAGTCCGACGGGGCCTCGGATGTGGTTCCCCTGGAGAATATCCTGGATTTGGAGCAAGAGCTTTTCGGGTGACGGGCGTTCCCCGTTCCCGGTTCTGCGTTCCCCGTTCACCGTTCTGGGTTCCCGGTTCCCGGTTCTGGGTTGAGGATCCGGGATTGGGGTATACTGAGTGGACTGGGTCCTTTCAATGGGAGTGGGGAGACTCAGGAGCCTATTGTACAAGTCTTAATCAGAGAAAGCGGAGGAGATCCCGGAGACTCGGCGGCTCGCGTTGGTCCAGGCGAGTCAGCCCCAGGCGCCGGGCCTCCTCGCGGGCCTTTTGCAGCTCCTCGCCGCTAATGGAGGAGCATAGCTCCGGATAGGATTTTGCCTCACCGCAGGGCCGGTACTGGTCCATGAGGTTGAGGTAGATTCGCGGGGAGATCTCCCGGGCCAGGAACTCGAGCCACTCCCGGGTGCCGGCCAGGCCGTCCGG
>JAIPDU010000017.1 GCA_021737525.1 Desulfohalobiaceae bacterium
AGCAGGAAACGGAACCGGACCCATGGGATTTGGCCCCATGACTGGAAGAGCGGCGGGATACTGCGCCGGATTCGGAAGGCCCGGGCACATGACACCCGGTCCGGGCAGGGGAATGGGATTTGGCTTCCGCGGCGGAGGCGGACGCAGGCGACGAGGCGTCCGGGGCGGCCAGTGGTTCGGTCAGGCACCGGGATTCGCCCCCTGGGGCGCTCCGGCCGCGGGATACGCCGGACCGTCCCGGCAGCAGGAACGGGAGATGCTGCAGGGACAGATAGAACACATGGAAAACGCGCTCTCCGAACTCAAACAGCGCTTGAGCGAGCTCGAGACGGAAAGACAGCAGGGCGGCGAAGGATAGGGCTCCCGTATGGGCCCGAGAGCCCCCTGAACAGGACCTTGTTATGGGGGCTCTTCTTCTGTCCCGGATTAATCGCGCAAGGAGGTGCCACTATGGCCAGAGTCGTCATAGACCAGGACGAATGCACGGGCTGTGAAAGCTGTGTGGAAATCTGTCCCGAGGTCTTCGCCATGGACGAGGACGCAGAGGTGGCCCATGTCGTCCAGGAAGAGGGAGGACCTGAAGAGAAGATCCAGGAGGCGATCGATTCCTGTCCGGGTGAATGCATTTCCTGGGAGGAATAGGTTCGGCTCCCTCGTAACCGAGTGGGGCCAATGAAGCCTGTACGCCTCGCGTAGGGAGGCATACGCTCCGAGCTCCCGTATGCGCTCCGGACTCAGCTCACCAAGCACTCCGCAAGGACGGCAACGATCACGGAGGCGCTATGATCGTGGCTCAAAGAAAGCCCTTTCCGGAAATCCTGAGCACCATCCGCGACTACGAAAAGATTCTGACCGTGGGGTGTGGCACGTGTGTGGCAGTTTGCCTGGCAGGCGGCGCCCAGGAGGTCTCAACCCTCAACTGGGAGCTTTCCGCTGCTCGAAGCCTGCGGGACCAACCGCTGGAGCTCGGGGAGGCAACTGTGACCCGCCAGTGCGATCACGAGTTCCTTGCCGAGCTCGATTCCCTGGTCCAAGGCTACCAGGCCCTGCTTTCCATGGCCTGCGGCGTGGGTATCCAGTTCCTGGCGGAGCGCTACCCGGACAAGCCAGTCCTGCCTGCGGTGGATACTTCCGGAATGAGCGGCAACAGGGATGTGGGATGGTACGAGGAACGCTGCAGGGGGTGTGGCAGATGCGTCCTGGCCTCCACAGCAGGGGTCTGCCCCATAACCATGTGCGCCAAGGGGCTTCTTAACGGACCCTGCGGCGGCACCAGCGGCCAGTACTGCGAAACGAATCCGGATCAGCCCTGTGCCTGGCACACCATTTATCACCGTCTCGCCGGGCAAGGGAGACTGAAGGACATCCTGGAATATCAGCCACCTCAGGAGTGGCGGAATCAGGTTCCCCGAACCATTGTCCAGCCCGGGTATGGTCACGAGCTGGAAAACGAGGGCGCGGAAACCGCCTAAAGGAGAACATGACGTGCCTGCACCACACGTTGCCGTAATCGGAGGCGGAATCGCCGGGATGAGCGCTGCTCTGGAGCTGAGCCGCCATGACCTGGACATTCATCTTATTGAAAAAAGCCATTTCCTCGGCGGCCAAGCAATCCACTACAGCTGCAAGGCCAACGGGACATGCCAGGGATGCAACGCCTGCCTGGTGGAAGAACAGTTGAAAAGGATCAACGAGGCCGAAAACGTTCACCTCCATCTCGCCTCGCGGATCCGGGGGATTGAACAAAAGGGAGGAACGTATCAGCTGGAGACACGCCAACTCCCCTTGTTCGATTCCGAGGAGGAACAGGAGGCTCTGGGGAGGCTGGCCCTCACCAAGGGCTGGGAACATGTCGTTCAACGCGGCCCTTCCGGACACAACTCACCGCTCTACGCCCTGAACTGGAGCGCAATCGAGGAAACACCGGATCTGGCCGAAACCGTCCCCGAAGCCGCAAAGCGGCTGAATCTGAAGAAGAAGCCGCGAAGCGAGTTGATCCAGGCCGAGGCCGTCATTCCGGCCACGGGATTTCAGCCCTTCGATCCGCGCCGCATAGGCACATTCAACTATCCGCGCCTGAGCAACGTGGTCTCGGCCCTGGATATGGAGAAGATCCGCAGATCCAGCGGATACCACCTGCGGCCCTCGGACAGCGCCCGTCCCGGCCGCATCGCCTTCATCCAGTGCGTGGGCAGCAGGAGCATGGCTCAGGGCAATCTCTGGTGTTCCCGGGTATGCTGCCCCTACGCCCTGAGGATGGCCAGGGCGATGCAGGCTGAACAGCCCGGATCCGAGATCACCTTCTTCTACATGGACCTCCAGAATTGCGGCAGAAACTCGGAAAAAACCCTGAGCACCTGTCGTTCCGATTTTCGATTCGTCCGCATCATGCCCGTGGATATCCTGCCCGGGGACAACGACTCTCCCATCGTCAGATACATGTCCCGGGAGGAAACCATCCAGGAGGAGTCCTTCGATCTGGTCGTCCTCTCCGTGGGCATGGAGCCCGGTCCGGAGAATGCGCGCATCGCCCGGATGCTGGACATCGGCTTGAATCGGCATGGATTTCTCCGGGCCGAATCCGGGCCGGATGGGACCTCCTCCCAAGAGAAAGTAGTTTTTCCAGCAGGTGCGGCCACCGGTCCCAAGGATATCGCCGAAAGCATGGAACAGGCAACAGAAGCGGTCAAGGATCTTCTGGTCTCTCTCAACTCCCAGGGGAAGAAAAATCATGGATATGAGCGGAGCCTCGATTTCCACGCGAATACTGGTCATAGGAGCGGGTCGGACAGGCCTTACCGCAGCCCGTGAGATCGCCGATTTCGGCTTCAGCGTCCTCCTTGTCCCGGGTTGCGACCAGGAAGACGACGAGGAAGCACGGGGATTGTTCGGCCACGCCTTCCCTGTGAACGAGGAAGGACAAAACGATGCCGACGCCGAGCTGCGCCAAAGGGAAAGCCTTCGCTTTCTGCCCGGAGCCAGATTGACCGGCTGCCGGGGAACACTGGGCAACTTCAAGCTTCGTCTGGAATCAGGGGAGGAGATATTGGAGGAGACAGCGGGAGCTGTGGTCCTGGCCTGCGAGATGCGCTCCGTCCCGCTGTTTGCAAGCTACGGCCTGTCAGGAGCCCGCAATGCGATCTCCCTGTCCCGGCTGGAGGAGATGCTCACCTCGCAAAAAAGCGAGGAAAACGGCGCTTCACTTCTGGGCCGAGCCGAACAGATCGCTTTCCTCTCCGGGTTCGCCCGGGAAGGCGATCCCGTGAGCCAGCGCAGGATCCTGAACAGCCTTCGCGCTCTGGACGAACAGGGCTACAGGACCTCCATCTACACCCGGGACCTCAAGGTGGCTGACGACGGGCTGGTGGAGCTGGCCAAGACGGATCGCCAGCTGGGCACGATCTTCTTTAAGCTCGATGAGTGCCCGGACATCTCTCCCGACGGAGGAGAGATACGCCACAACGATCCAGTCCTGGAACGAGAAGTCCGGATACATCCGGACCTGATCGTTTTGGAGGAAAGATTCCTTCCCGGACCCGAAAACGAGAGACTGGCCCGTATCCTGAACATTACCACCAACGAAGACGGCTTTCTCCAGGATGAAAACATCCACCGCCTACCGGTTCGCACCAACAGGATGGGCGTCTTCGCCGTGGGTGCGGCCCGGGGGATCATGACTCCGGGTCAAACGAGGAGTGATGCCGCAAACGCGGCCCTGGCCCTGCAGGAGGAATTTCAGTCCCTGCAGCGGAATCTTTTCGGGACCAGGGCCTTTATCGACGAAGACAAATGCTGCGTTTGCCTGACCTGTTATCGGCTGTGCCCCCACGGAGCTATCAGCCTGGAGCAACGGCCGGTCATATCCTCCCTCGCCTGCCAGGGATGCGGCCTGTGCGCCAGCCAATGCCCCCAGGAGGCCATTTCCGTGCTCGACTCCCGCTTGGAAGATATCGGACACTCTGGCTCGGAAAGGATCCATGCTCCGAAAAACGCCGGCCAACCTCCCAGAATAGTCGCCTATTGCTGCCGGAATTCCGCCTATGAAGCGGGAATGGCCGCGTACGCCTTCAATAGGGATCTGCCCTCCGGGCTTATCGTCGTGGACGTCCCCTGCGCCGGTACCATCAATCGGGACATGATCCTGAGCAGTCTCAAAAAAGGGGCGGACGGCCTATTGATTCTCGGGTGCCATTTTGGGGCCTGCAAATCCACCTGGGGCAATGCCTTCGCCTGCCACCAAAGCGACAGGCTTGGGTCCATTCTGGAGGAGGTGGGGCTTTCCCGGGAAAGGATCCGTTTCCGGACCCTGGCGGAGAACATGGATGCGGAGTTCTCCGCGTTTACCAGGGAAATGGAGGAGAGCCTCGTGCATTTGGGTCGCAATCCCCTGGCCTGACCGGCTCGTACCCTCATTCGCCTTTGGGTTGTATGCGCAACTGAACTTGTCCGACAGGCATGGGGGGCATCGAATCAGAGCCATCGGACTTCAGCTCATTTCTCTATACCGCTTCAGGGATATTTTTCATTTCGCGCCTTCTCCCCTGCCTTGAGAGCGAGTGAGCATCATGGTCCCCTGCGGACAGCCAAGATCCTCCGCAACAACGGAGCACTTGGCCTTGAGCAGGAAAAAGGCGTCCTTGTCCGTATGGCTCAGGGCCTCGTAGTTGCCCTGCCCCTTGGCCAGGATGAGATCCGCTCCCTGAAAGCGCTCCAGGAACTCTTCCCCGCAGTCCTGTAGCACAGCTCCCGGAGCGTCCGATCCCGTTTCCACAACCGGGATCATTTCCGTAATGCCGCTGGAGCGGGCGTCCTCCATGGTGGCGTCATTGATGATGGGCGAGGGCTTGACCGCGCCCACCACCCGCTCCAATGGAAGCAGATCCAAGAGCAGTCTATCGAAGACGATCTCCCCGGCGTTGTCGAAGAGATACAAAATGGAGTCCGCTCGGGCGACTGCCTGCTCCAGAAAGGCGGCATCCCCCTGCAACGGCGTGTCCAGGGCCCGATCCACCGCTTGCAGGACCTCTTCCTCGTCCACCCTGGATGCGGTGCCGAAATCGATGAGGTTTCCGGTTATTGCCAGACGTACCGCCGCTTCAAAGGGGTTCGCCGCCTGCCGCACCCTTTCCTCGAGCTGGGGACGAACCCGCAGGGCCATATCGTTGAAGCGCTGTTTGAGCCCGGCATAGGGATCGGGCTCATCAACCAGCTCCCGGACCAGGCGATGGATGTATTTCCCCATCACCGGGGGAGGCCGGGTGTAATCCATTCCACTAGCCGCTTGCAGCACATCGCGCAGGATGCGCTCACGCAGCCCCTCGCCGGCACCGACCAGCCGCGTCACGTCCAGGGCCTGACCTACAAAGCAGGGCAAGCAATCCAGAGATGTTCGCATCCTTTTTCCTCCGGTTGAGCCATGAAAAACCACAGGGCTGACCACTGATTCTCTGCTGTCAGGAGCACATGCAAGACAATTGCCATACCCCGACCACTGAGAAAAGACCTTCTCCCGTCGCATTCCTGCACCGCTTATAAAACACCCAAAATTTCCGGTATGTTCTTTCCCGCAAACCAGCAATTCGCCCTGACGGATACAAAGAGCCAACCAAGCGCGATCTTGCCTGATCTCTATCTTGGGAAAGATCTCTTTTTTCCTCACACAGTCGCTCTCGCGCGACACTATCTCCGGATAGAGTCGCATTCGTGCACCTAAAGAACAGGAAAGGGTTTTGCAGGAAGCGGACAAAGTCCGCAATCGCAGAGGACAAGGTAAGATCCCTCGAGGATTTTATTTTGGCCCGTTCCTTGCTTGGACTTGCCGAGGGGGTCGGCATGATCGTGGCCATATCCGTCTGGAATCAACGCATCGCCCCGGTCTTCGACGTGAGCAGGACTGTGCTTGTCTGCTTCACGCGACGGGACAGGGTCATCCGGGAATACCTGGAGCAGCTGCCGGAAGAGGATCCTGTGGGCAAGATCCACAAGCTGCAGAGCCATAAAACCGAGGTCCTCATCTGCGGGGCGATATCCAGAAACATACTGGATCTTGCGGAGATGTTCGGGATTGCCGTCTTCCCTTTCACCTCGGGTGGCTTGGAGTCGGTCAAGGCGGCCTATCTCCAGGACCGTCTGGCGGACTCCGGCTTCGCCAGACCGGGATGCCGCAGGCGCAGGCGTATACGCTGCCAAAACGCCAAGCGCCATATCGGGGACAAAAACCACTTCTCCGAGGAATGAGGAACTCATCCGGGCGCTTCCGGAAACACGATTTCAAAACGTCAGGAGCGAGAATATGAAAGTCGCCATCAGCAGCACGGGCGGAACATTCCAGGACCAGCTCGACCCCCGCTTCGGCAGGGCCGCGGGATTCATCATCTTTGACCTGAGCAGCAGCCAGGCCGAGTTCATAGACAATCAGGGCAATCAGCAGGCATCCAAGGGAGCCGGAATTCACGCTGCGCAAAACGTGGCCCGGGCCGGAGCCGAAGCAGTGATTACCGGCCATATCGGCCCCAAGGCCTATGCCGCCCTGGAGTCCGGAAAAATCGAGGTCTACCACAGCGAAACCAAAACCGTCCGGGAAGTCGTGGAGGACTTCCGGCAAGGACGCTTGAGCAGGGCGCAGGGCGCGGACAGCGCTCCGCACTGGCAAGGCTGAGCCCGCCCGTATTTTCGAGCCCCGGGCCTTGATTTCGGCTAATACGCTTATTGATTCAAATCCGCATAAAAATATTTTCTGAAGAGTTCATTACCCATTTCGAATAGGTAGGAAAAACCCCGTGGTGGCTTTCGCGGATCTGATTCAATAAGCGTATCTGCTAAAAGGCCCGGTTTCCGGCCTGGGCATTCGAGATTCGATAGCCAATACCTGGAATCATTGTTTGGAGGATAGTGCCTTGCGTATAGCCATCGCCAGCGGCAAGGGCGGCACAGGCAAGACCACCGTTGCGGTCAACCTGGCCTGTTATCTGCAACAACTCGGCCGGGAAGTCACACTTGTGGACTGCGACGTGGAGGAGCCCAATTGCCACTACTTCCTCTCTCCGGAATGGGATTTCCAGCAGCCCCACAGCGTGCCGGTTCCCAGCATCGACCACGATGCATGCCAGGGAGAGTCCTGTTTGCTGTGTGTCCGACAATGTCGCTTCAATGCCCTCATCTGGATGGTCAACCAGATCATGACCTTCCCCGAGCTCTGCCACGGATGCGGGCTCTGCAGCTATCTCTGCCCGGAAAGCGCCATAAGCGAGACGACCCGGGAAACCGGGATCATGCGCTGCGGAACCGCCCGGGGGATACGCCTCTGCAGCGGGAGCCTGAACGTGCGCGAAGCCATGGCCCCTCCGCTCATAAACCGGCTCAAGACGCTCGCTCCCGAGAGGGAAACCGTCATCCTGGACGCTCCCCCGGGCACTTCCTGTCCCGCGGTCGCAACGGTTCACGACGCGGACTACGTGATCCTCGTCGCGGAGCCGACGCCCTTCGGGCTGCACGATTTCAAGCTCTCCGTGGACGTGCTGAAGCAGATGGAGCTCCCCTTCGGACTGGTGATCAACCGGGACGGCATGGGAGACGACTCCCTGCTCCGCTACGCGGAGGAGGAAGGCATCACCGTCCTGGCCAGGCTGCCCCATTCCCGAGAAGCGGCCCGATCCTATTCCACAGGCGGAATCCTGATCGAGGAGATGCCCGAATTCGCTGAGCAATACCGAAACATGGCCGAAACCGTCCAAGCAGCACAAAAGGCTTAGAATCATGCAGGAAATCGTGGTGATCAGCGGCAAGGGAGGCACCGGCAAGACTTCTGTGGTGAGCGGCCTGGCCTCCCTGGGTCCAACAAAAGTCCTCGCGGACTGCGACGTGGATGCTGCGGATCTGCATCTCATTATGCACCCCAGTGTCCGGAAACAAAACGAATTCATAAGCGGCGAGCTGGCCCGTATCGATCCGGAAGCCTGTACCGAGTGCGGCCTCTGCCGGGAGTATTGCCGCTTTGGCGCCATCGACGAATCCTTCCGGGTCTGGGAGCAGGACTGCGAGGGCTGCGCCCTGTGCTCCCATGTCTGTCCCACCGGTGCTATCCGGATGGAGCCCCGTTTCAACGGATACTGGTATGTTTCCCGGACCCGATTCGGGACCATGGTGCACGCAGCTCTCTTGCCGGGAGCGGAGAACTCCGGCAAGCTCGTGACCACCGTGCGAACCGAGGCCAGGGAAATCGCCCAACAAGACGGCATCGATCTCATTCTCACCGACGGGTCTCCCGGAATCGGCTGTCCGGTTATAGCCTCCCTCTCCCGGGCCAGCCTCGCCCTGATTGTGGCCGAGCCGACTCTGGCGGCGGTCAGCGACCTCAAGCGAGTCCAGGAGCTTGTGGCCTATTTCGGGATTTCCGCCGGGATCGTCCTGAACAAAGCGGACATCAACGAATCCCTGGCCCAAGAGGTCGAGGCCTTCGCGCGGGAGAAGGGGCTGCCTGTTTTCGGCAGGATCCCCTATGACGGAGCAATGACCCGGGCCCAGATCGAGGGGAGAAGCATCACGGAATACGATCCCCACGGCCTGGGCCAGTATATGCACCGTATCCGGGACCAAATCCGGGAAACGCTCCAGACGGATGGGCAGACCCATTCCGCCTGAGGACTGCGCTTCCAAGGGAAGCCAATCGAACGTCAAACCCGAAAAAAACATTGAGGAGGACCTTCATATGCATCAGGAAAATAACGGCTGTGGCGGAGGATGCCAGGGACAAAGCCAGTGCGGGGCGCAGGAGCATGATCAGGATGCCAAGCTGCGGCGCAGTCTGCAGCGTATCCGGAATAAGCTCGTGGTTCTCTCCGGCAAGGGGGGCGTGGGTAAGAGCAGCGTGGCGACCAATCTGGCAGTCGGCCTGGCCCGGCAGGGGAAGAAAGTCGGCCTGATGGACGTGGACGTCCACGGCCCGAGCATACCCAGACTGCTCCATCTGGATGAGAGCAAGCCCCCTCAGGCTGTTGAAGAGGGCCTCATCCCCATCAAATGGGAGGACAATCTGTCGGTTATATCCCTGGGCTTTTTCCTGCCCGAGAAGAGCGACTCCGTGATCTGGCGCGGACCGGTCAAGATGAAGCTCATCCAGCAGTTCCTGGAGGACGTGCTCTGGGGCGACCTGGACTACCTGATCATCGACTGTCCCCCCGGGACAGGCGATGAGCCCCTGTCGGTGATGCAGCTGCTGGGCACCGACGCACAGGGGATCGTGGTGACCACCCCCCAGGATCTGGCAGTGGACGACGTGCGGCGATCCATCCATTTCTGCGAGCAGACCGGGAATCCCGTCCTGGGCCTGGTGGAGAACATGAGCGGGCTCAAGTGCCCGCATTGCGGGGAAATCGTGGACGTCTTCGCCAGCGGCGGAGGCGAGCGGCTGGCCTCCGAGTCCGGGGTAAACTTCCTGGGTCGAATCCCTCTGGACCCGGAGGTGGTCCGCAACGCGGATCTGGGCAAGGTCACCATGGCTGAAAATGCGGATACGCCTGCCACCAAGGCCTATCACGGGATCATAGACAACATCCTCAAGGCCGCGCCCTCCTCGCCGAAGGCGGAACAGGAATCCCCGCAGGCCCCAACCCGGCAAAATCCCGATCCCGGATCATCCGACGGCAAGCTGCGCATCGCCGTGCCAGTCGCCGGAGGACGCCTTTGCCAGCACTTCGGCCACTGCGAACAGTTCGCTCTTATGGACGCGGACCCCGACAACAGCCACATAGGTGATGCCACCTACCTCAATCCGCCCCCGCACGAGCCCGGCGTTTTGCCCAAATGGCTCGCGGAACAGGGAGTGGACGTGGTTCTCGCCGGGGGGATGGGTTCCCGGGCGATCGACCATTTCAGCGACGCAGGGGTCAAGGTGGTTACCGGGGTCGCGGTCATGAGCCCAGAGGAGCTGGCCCGAAGCTATATGGAGAACACGTTGACAGCCGGGGAGAACGCCTGTACGCATTAGCCCAGGATACTGAGTATTCCCATCCTCCGCAGCAACACGGCGTAAACCCACTCACGAGGAGGTGAGCTATGGCCGAATTCCTCTTCATCCTGGGACGGGAGGACAACGAGGCGGCCACCCGCTGCTTCCAGTTCGCCAAGGTGGCCCATGAAAAAGGCCACACAGTCAACCTTTTCCTCGTGGACGGCGGGGTGGCCTGGGCCGATCCCGACCTGGACCGCAGCCAAAAGACCACCACCGGAGACGCCCCCGGGGACTACCTGCCCTATCTGGTGGAGCACGAGGTGCCCGTCGGAGTCTGAATCCCCTGCGCCAAGGCTCGTCAGGTGGACGAGTCCCGCTTCTCCAGCAACATGTACCTGGGCGGCGCTCCCTCCATCATCGACATCGCGGAGAGCGCCCGGGTCTTCACCTTCTAGGAGGCGGCCATGGGCCAAACCCGCATCACCGTGCTCTGCGAGAACACCGCAGTGGGAATCTTCGGCCTGCTCGGGGAACACGGCTTCTCCGCCCTGGTGGAAAAGGACGGCCGGAGCCTCCTCTTCGATACGGGCCAGGGGCACACCCTGGCCCACAATATGCGCTATCTGGGCCTCGGCGGCCGCACCGTGGACGGGATCGCCCTCAGCCACGGCCACTACGACCACGTCGGCGGCCTGGCTGACGCCCTGATCCAGAACGGCGGGGCAAGGATCACCGCCCATCCGGCTGTCCTGGGAGCCAAATACACCCGGCGCAAGACAGCTGCGGGCCAAAAGGACACCTACATCGGCATGCCCCATGACAGGGCCTTTCTGGAGGACACTCTGGGCGCCAGCTTCCAGTTCGTGAGCGAATGCCGCCAGATCCTGCCCGGAATGTATTTTTCCGGGGAAGTGCCGCGGGTCACGGATTTCGAGAGCAGCGACCCGGGAATGATGGTCCATACGGAAAGCGGAATGGAACAGGACCCCCTGGCCGACGACGCCAGTCTGCTCCTGGAGACCGAGAGCGGTCCGGTTGTCCTTCTCGGCTGCGCCCACGCCGGCACGGTGAACGTATTGCGCCACTTCCGGGAGCAGACTGGCCACACCCGCTTTCATGCGATCATCGGCGGCACGCATCTGGGCTTTCTGAACGACGAGAAGCAGCTGGAGCAAACCATGCTGGCCCTGGAGGACTACGGCCTGGAGCTGGTCGCCGTATCCCATTGCACGGGCCAGTATGCCGCCGCTGCCTTCCTTCGCCGCTTCGGGAGCCGCTTCGCCTTCGCCGGCGCCGGATGGAGCGCGGTGTTCTGAGGTCGGAGATCGGAGATCGGATGTCGGATGTCGGAGGTCTGAGGTCGGATGTCGGAGATCGGAGGTCGGAGGTCTGAGGTCGGGTGGCAGGCAGAGCTCTCCGTCTCCCCGACCCACTGACGCACTGACTTACTGACTCACCGACCCACTGACTTACTGATTCACTGACTTACTGACTTACTGACCCACTGACTTACTGACTTACTGACTTACTGCCCCCCGACCCGGGGCAGCCGAACAGTGATGCGCGATCCCCGCCCGGGCTCGCTCTCCACCTGGACACGCCCTCCGTGCCGCTCCACGGTCTGGCCCGCGATGAACATGCCCAGCCCCGTGCCCCGGTTGCCCTTGGTGGAGAAAAAGAGCGTGAACATCTTCTCCCTGGTCTCCCGGTCCATGCCCACTCCGTTGTCCTCGATGACGCAGCTGGCCCATTCCTCGCTTTCCGCCCGGAAATGAAGGCGGATCACGTGGCTCCCGCTCTCCTTGGCCGGATCGGCCAGACATGCCTCCACAGCGTTGTCCAGGATGTTGTGCAGGGCGTTCAGCATCTGCTCCAGGTCCGCGAAGATCTCCAGGTCCTCTTCCGGCGGCTCGTGTTCCAGACGGATACCGTACCCCGCAGCCTTGGGCTCGATCAGCCCCACGAGCCGCTCGTGCAGATCCGTCGCCTGTACCCGGGTGCGCTCCAGCTCCCTCTGCTTGGCGTAGTCCAGGATATCCACCACCATCCCCTTGATCCGGCCCACCAGATGGGACACGCGATGCCATCCCTGTTCCACCCGCTCCTCGTCCTTTTTGGCCAGGCCGGAGCTCACCTTGTACATGGCCCCGTCCAGGGCGGTGAAGAGGTTCTTGATGTTGTGGGAAACCGAGCTGAGCAGCATGCCCAGATTGGTCAGGTGATCCTGCAGCTGCCGGATCTCCGTGATATTGGTGGACATCTCCATGACCTGGGCCACCTCACCCTCGCTGTCCCGCAGGGGGGCGGTCCAGATGAGCACGTTCTGCTGCTTTCCGCTCTTGGCCGTGACCACGGTTTCGTACTGGTGGGATCGGCCGTCCTCGAAGGTCTTTAACACCGGACACTCCGGGCAGGGCTCATTGCGGTGCTTGTAGATGCCGTAGCAGCGCTCTCCCGGCTCGTCCCCGAAATCCCGCTTGAACTGGCTGTTCATGGCCCGGATCCGCAGATCCCTGTCCTGGACCGTGATATAGCAGGGCACTTCGTCGAAGAGCTGCTGATATCGCCTCTGGGTGGAGAAAAGCTCCTGCTGCAGATTCTGCACCCGGGTGAGATCCACCCCCACCTCCATGACCATATCCACCCGGCCACTGGTGTCTTGAATGGGCACGGTGTGGACCAGGAGCGGAACTATCTCCCCCTGGTCATCCGTGGCGAACTCCCGGCTCTTTTCCGATCGTCCCGTACGAAAGCACCGCCTGGCGGGACAGTCGCTGTCTCCGACAGCCTCCTTGCCGTAGATGGCGCAGCTCGACTCCCCCAGCCTGTCCCCGAAGCGATCCCGGAAGAGCTGATTGGTCCGGACCACGCTGAGCGAGCTGTCGTGCAGGCTGATCAGGCAGGGAATCTCCTGGAAGAAGGGACTTTCCCCGTTTTCCAGATCGTCCGCAATCCCGTTCAGGGCCGTGGTCAGCCTGTCCAGGACCTGACCCGCGGCCGCGAGCTTCTCCGCCTCCACCAGCTTGGCGGACTGCTCCCGGACCATCTGCTCCAGCTTTTCCGTGTACCCGCGCAGCTGACGCCGCAGGGAGAGCTTTTCCTCGGCCCGCCCCAGGGCGATGTCCAGCACGTCCTCCTTGATGGGCTTGGTCACGAAGTCGCAGGCCTCGTGCTTCAGGCTCTGGATGGCCAGGTCCATATCCCCGTGACCGGTGATCATGATCACCTCGGTATCCGGGCTCTCCCGCTTGATCCGCTTCAGGAGCTCGATACCGTCCAGGCCGGGCATCTTGATATCCGCGAGCACGATCTCCGGATCGTGGGCGCGATATGCCTCGTACGCGCTGTACCCGTCCTCCGCGGTCAGGACCTCGTATCCCCTGTCCTGCAGGGAGATCCCCAGAACGCGGCGTATGCTCTGCTCGTCGTCCGCGAGCAGGAGCTTGCCCGCCTCGGCCTCCTGCGTCATCTCAATCCCCCAGGATTCTTTCCAGCACGTCCAGGATCTGCTGCGGGGTAAAGGGCTTGTCGATATTGGCCACCGCGTCCTTGACCGCGTATTTGTTCCCGGACAGGGCGCTGACCACCACGATGGGCACATCCTTGAGGTTCGGGTCGCGGCGGAGGTTGCGATAAAACCGGGTGCCCCACTCCTTGGACATGTCCAGGTCCAGGGTGATCAGGTCCGGCTGCTCCCGCTGGGCAACCTCCAGGCCCTGTCTGCCGTCGTAGGCCTCGCAGGTGGCGTACCCCGCATCCTGCAGGATGTCCCGCAGATACTCCACCACCTCCGGCTCGTCGTCGATGCACAGGATTTTCTTGGCCATGGCGGTTATTCTCCCTGTATTCCCCGCTGCTCCAGCAGGGCCCTGGTTTCCTGTATCAGGCGCTCCGGATCCGGCGGCTTCTCCAAATAGCGATCCGGATCCGGGAGCTGCTCCCCTCCCCCGGCCCGGAGCATCTTCACCGAATGCCGGAAGCTCTCCTCCTCCACCGCGGAGAGGACGATCACCGGGACCTCCTTGAGCCCCGGATCGGCCTTGAGCTCGCGGTACATGACCAGGCCGCCCTGTCCGGGCATCATCAGGTCCAGCACGATCACGTCAGGCTGGTGCTTGTGCGCCTCCTGCAGGCCGCTTTGTCCGTCACGGGCCAGAACGGGGTCGAAGCCGTTCGTCTCGAACACGGCCTTGAGCAGGAAGCGCATGTGCATATCGTCCTCCACCACGAGCACCTTGCCGGACACAACATCACCTCCCGCTCAGCTGTCCACCACCTTGTCCGGATGGTTCACGCTGGCCACGGGACAGGCGGAGCGGAGCACCACCTGCTCCACGGTGCTGCCCAGCTCCGCCTGCTCCGGATCCACATCCCGGGCGTGATGGGCCATGACGATCAGATCGGCCTCCTTGGCCCTGGCGAACTTGAGGATCTCCACGTAGGGGATCCCCTCCCAGACCTCCACATCGTAGTTGTCGAAGTCCTCCATCTGGGAGATGTAGCGGTAGTTGATCTTTCGCTTGGCCTCCTCGATCTTCTTCTCGATCTCCTCCTGGCCGATGCTCTTACCCGCGTACAGGGAGGACAGGTCCGCCGCGTGGAAGACATGCAGACGGCAGCCAATGTCCCGGGCGGTCTTGTACGCGAACTGGAAGGCATATTCCGAGGCCTTGGACATGTCCACGCCGACAACAATGTGGGAAAAGTAGGACCAGCAGGTGTCGCAGGGACGGTTGACGATGAGAACCGGGGTCCGGGAGGACTTGGCCACCTTCTGCAGGGTGTTCCCCGCCACCGCCCTGTACTTGGCGATGGCCACGTCCTCGTCCTTGGTGTGGGCCCCCAGGACCACGATGTCCGGATTCATCTTGCGCGCGGCCCGCAGGATCTCCCGGGAGGGCCTGCCCGTGGCCAGCTCTATGCTCCAGTTCCCGTAACTCTCCATCTGCAGATCGTAGGTGTTCTTCAGCTCTTCCTCCACCCATTGCCGATAGTCCTCGCTGACCTCCTCCTCCTCGCCGGTCCGCACGTCGCGAACGACCTGGCTGTAACCGTGGGAGGGCAGGCCGAGCACATGGAATATGATCAAGTGGGCCTCGTGCACCCTGGCCAGGTCGAAGGCGACCTTGGCCGCGTTGTCGCAGGCAGGCGAACCGGTTGTGGCGAAAAGGACCCGTTCAAACATAGTTCCTCTCCTTGTCTTGCATTACAGGGTACATTTATCGGGTGCCCCCTGAAAACTCAAATGCCAGATAATGGTATCCACCGCTTCGAACAGGGTGTACCTGGTGGCG
>JAIPDU010000018.1 GCA_021737525.1 Desulfohalobiaceae bacterium
TCTTGCACGCATTCCGCATAGCGGACAATATCACTGGGCTGGGCCCATCGCTTCATGGAAATGGTGGACACGGCGGAAGGACCCAGCCCAAGGTAATCCAGGCCCTGCCAGTAGCCCAGGTTGTGCCGGCAGGCATACCCGGGACGGGCGAAGTTGGCGATCTCGTAGTGGGCATATCCCCACTCCTCCAGAAGCCTCGCCCCCTGCACGTACATGGACTCCAGCCGCTCTTCCCCGGGGAGATCGAGCTCGCCGCGCTCCGCCTGTCCCAGCAGCCGGGTCCCCTCCTCCAGGGTCAGACCATAGCAGGAAATGTGCTCCGGCTCCAGGGACAGGACCCGCTCCAGCTGCTCCAGCCAACCCCGGGAGGTCTGGCGGGGCAGGCCCCACAAGAGGTCCAGGCCGAGGTTGCCTATCCCCGCGGAGCGCACGGCCTCCACAGCCCGGAGCCCCTGGCTGGCGGTATGAGGCCGCTGCAGCAGGCGCAGCTGATCGGGGTCCAGGCTCTGCAGCCCGAGGCTGATCCGGTTCACGCCGACCCCGGCCAAATCCCGCACACGCTGGGCGCTGTCCAAAGAGTCCGGATTGGCCTCCAGGGTGAGCTCCAGATCCCGGTCGAGAGCAAAACACCGAGCGATCTCCTCAACGAGCCGCTCCAGACGCCATAGGGGCATGAGGCTGGGAGTCCCGCCGCCGATATAGAGGGAAAAGATGCGGGGCCGCTCCAGACGAGCGCTCCAAAGGCGGACTTCCCGGAGCAGGGCGGAAAAGTAGATCTGCTCCAGGCGCTCATCCCGCTCCCGGGAGAAGAAGGCGCAATAGGCGCACTTGCCGCGGCAGAAGGGGTAATGGACGTAGAGCAACATGACTCAGGTCTTACGGAGCTCCTTGCGATACCGCTCCCACTCGCTGTAAATACAGCCGCAGTACTGCTGCCTGTACACCCCCCACTCCCGGCAGGCCTCCTGCCCCTCGTTCTGGCCCGGCCGGAAGTCCTGGTAGAAGAATCCCGGAGCACCCCCTCCGGCCAGGGCGTTTGCTAGCTCCGCGATCTGCTCGTGCTTTTGCCGTTTGCTGGAAAGCAGCGTGGAGCTGAACCAGTCGAACCCTCCCCTTCTGGCGATGGACAGGGTCCGCTCCAGGCGGAGGCGATAGCAGTAGAAGCAGCGGCTGGGCTCCCTGTGGACCACTTCCCGCAGATAGCGGCCCGGGTCGTATTCCTCGTCCTTGCAGACGAGCTTGACCCCCAGCTTCTCCGCCACCTGCTCCGCTCCCTCGCGACGGCGCACATACTCCCGCAGGGGATGGATATTGGGATTGTCGAAGAGCCCCACGACCTCGTAGCCCTGCTCGAGCAGGCTCCTCAGGGGATGGACGGCGCACGGGCCGCAACAGATGTGCAGCAGGATCCGTTCCCGACTCATGGCTTATTCAGCGTGGATCAGAATCTTGGTCCCGAACCAGCTCTCCAGATTCTGCAGGCTGTCCCGCTTGGTGTTCAGGATGTACAGAGCGGTGTCCTGATCCAGGGTATACTCCAGCTGGGCGGGACAATCCTTGGCCATTAGCCGCTGATAGATGTCCTTTAAGACCTGCAGGGCGTGCCATTCCCGGTTCTTGATCTTGCCCGCACCCCGGCAGCGGGGACAATCCTGCATAACGGTGGACAGCGCGCTGGAGCCCATTCGCTGGCGGACCATCTCCATGAGCCCGAATTGCGATATCCGTCCCACCGTGGTCCGCGCCTTGTCCTCCTTCAAAGCGGCGCGCATGGTCTTTTCCACCTCCCGGCAGTGCTGGGAATTTTTCATCTCGATGAAGTCGATGACCACCTGTCCCCCGATATCCCGCAGCCTCAGCTGCTGAGCGATCTCACGCGCGGCCTCCAGGTTGGTCCGCAGGGCCATCTCCTGGAAATTCCTTTCCCCGGATATCTTCCCGGAGTTGATATCCACCGCGGTCATGGCCTCGGTCTGGTCCATGACCACCTCCCCTCCGCTGGGCAGGGAGACGTTGCGCTGATGCACCGTCTCCAGCTGGGAGCTGATGCCGAACCGGTCGAAGAGCATCTTCTCCCCGTCCCGGTGCACCTTGACCAGCCGCTTGCGCCTGGGGAAGATGAGGGCCGCGTAGTCCTTGATCTGCTTGGCGGTCTCCTCGTGGTCCACCCAGATTTCCTTCACGTCCTGGGTCAGGTAGTCCCGGACCGCCCGAAAAGCCAGGTCCTTCTCCTCGTACAGAAGCACAGGGGGCTTCTCCGTCTGTCCCTTGCGGCGCACCTCCTTCCACAACCGGCGCAGGAACTGCAGGTCGCGGGAAAGATTGGTCTTGTTCTGGCCCTCGCTAACGGTGCGCAGTATGGCCCCGACCCCCTCCTCGAAGGACATCTCCTCCATGATCGATTTCAGGCGGGAGCGCTCCTTCTCCTCCTCGATCTTGCGCGAGACCGCCATATGCTCTCGCCCCGGAGTGAGAACGATATAGCGCCCAGGCAGGGTCAGATAGGTGGTCAGGAAGGCCCCCTTGCTTCCGGCGGGCTCCTTAACGATCTGCACCAGGACCTCCTGCCCCGGCTTGAGCACCTGCTGGATTGGGGGAAACCGCTGTCCCTTCTTGGGAGGGACGTCCGCAACATAGTATTCCGGATGCACTTCGTCGATCTGGAGGAAGCCGTTCTTCTGCGCTCCATAATTAACGAATGCCGCCTGCAGAGCGGGATCTATGTTGTGGATGGTGCCTTTGTAGATGTTGCGCTTGGTCTTGCTCTGCTGCAGCATCTCCACATAGTATTCCTGTACCGTACCGTCCCGGGTGAGCACCACTTCGATCTGTTCCTCCGGGAGGATGCTCACGAACATCTTTCTTCTTTTCAATGCCATAGAATCGCCTTCGCCATAAATTCCGCTTCAAAAATATAAACTGTTCCCGAGAGGACCTCCCCATCTCCTCAGATGGGGAGGAATCCTCACACTGGTAAATCGTGGAGCGCTCTCGCTCAAAAGGCTTAAGGACCCGGGGAGAGGGGCCACGCCTCATCCAGGTTATCCCGGAAATTCCGTCACCCCGCTCCTCTCTTGCCGGGCTCGGAAAAGCCGAACCTTCAATGCGCGCACCGAAAAAAAAGGCCCTGAATCATGCCAGTGTGCCATGTCCTGTAGCCCGAATCAAAGCTGTCGCCGTCGACCTCGGCAATTCAAGCTTGATCCGGGGCCCAAGAGAGGGTAGGAAGGCATGACAGCTGAACCGTGCGATATTGTAAACCGTGACTTCGGCTTATCAAAAACTTTGAGCTCTTACTTCATAACCGGGGAAGTGGAAGCTCGAAATTCGAAATTCGAAATGCGAAACCCAGAACGGGATAAGCCAGCCCAGGAATCCGAAACCCCGAACGCAGAACGGGGAACTGGGAACGCTTATTTCACAAGGAGCGACGATGATTCCGTCCGGCGAACTTATACAACTGGTGAGCCCCAAGGGCAAGCGCTATACCATGATCCTGAATGCCGAAGAGGAGTTGCACACCCATGACGGGCTCATACCACTGGCCAGGATATGCGACATGGACTTCGGCCAGGCAGTGGCCACCCATCTGGGCAGGGAATACCTCGTTCTCAAGCCGACTCTCTACGATTTGCTCAAAAATGTCCAGCGCAAAACCCAGATCATCTATCCCAAGGACATTGGATACATCCTGCTCAAGCTGGGAATCGTCCCTGGAGGGGAGGTCCTGGAAGCCGGCAGCGGCTCCGGGAGCCTGACCATGGCCCTGGCCTGGTATTCTGGACCGCAGGGGTGCGTGCACAGCTTCGAGCGCCGCGAGGAATTCGTGGATCTGTGTGCCCGGAACCTGGAGCGTGTGGGGCTTAGAGACCGCGTCAGCTTCTACAGCAGGGACATCGGGGAGGGATTCGGCCTGTCGGACATCCCTGCCGGATTCATCGACGTGCGCACCCCGTGGGACTATGTGGATCAGCTGGGCCGGGCCCTGCAGAACGGCGCACCAGCCGGATTCCTCCTGCCCACCATGAACCAGGTGGAACGGCTGCTCCGGGCCCTGGAGGACTCCTGCTTCACCGACCCGGAAGTCCTGGAGATCCTGGTCCGGCCCTACAAGCCGGTCGCGGACCGTTTGAGACCAGAGGACCGCATGGTGGCCCACACGGGATATCTCATCTTTTGCAGGGTCATGAAGTGATCCTTTTTGACTTTACTGGCCACAGGGTTTATGGCAATGGCCTGCACAGCAAGGCCCCTTTTTTGGCGACCCCCTTGCGAATTGACGCACACGATTTATAAGATAAGAATACACTTTTTGGAGCAGGGAGAGGCACATGACCCGAAAAGACCGCACCGAAGGAATATACAATCGCCTGGAAGTCCTGGACGAGTCCGAGAGACAGCAGTACAACCGCATTCAGCTCAAGGATGTGCTCAAGTACGCCTACCGCTACTCCGAGGAGGCCAAGAAGCGTTTCGATCGGGCCCAGTTCGACGTGAACAAGTTCAAGGACATCAACGACATCAAGCACATCCCCATCCTGAAGAAAAAGGAGCTCATCTTTCTCCAGTCCATGGGCCCCAGGCTGGGGGGGTTGCTGACCAAGGACCTGGGCAAGATGCGCCGGGTCTTTCTCTCCCCGGGACCCATCTTCGATCCCGAGGACAGTGTCCAGGACTACTGGGGCTGGAGCGAAGGGTTCTACGCCGCCGGTTTCCGGGCCGGTGACGTGGTGCAGAACTGCTTCAACTACCACCTGAATCCCGCGGGCCTCATGTTCGAGGAACCCCTGCGCAATCTGGACTGTGCCGTCGTCCCCGCCGGACCGGGGAACACCAACACCCAGCTGGAGATCATGCAGAAGCTGCGGATAACCGGTTATGTGGGCACTGCCAGCTACCTGATGCACCTGGGGCAGAAGGCCGAAACCATGGGGATCAACCTGCGCAAGGACCTGTTCATGGAGGTGGCCTTCGTCACCGCGGAGAAGCTCACGGAAAAGATGCGCAACACCCTGGAGAAGAAATTCGACATCGTCCTGCGCCAGGGCTACGGAACCGCTGATGTGGGCTGCATCGGGTACGAGTGCTACCACTGCAACGGCCTGCACCTGGCCAACCGGGCCTACGTGGAGATTTGCCATCCGGACACCGGCATCCCCATGAAGGACGGCGAAGTGGGCGAAGTGGTGGTCACCTCCTTCAACAAGACCTATCCCCTGGTCCGGCTGGCCACGGGCGACCTGTCCTACATCGACCGGAGCCCCTGCCCCTGCGGTCGCACCTCGCCCAGGCTGGGCGGTATCATCGGTCGCGTGGACACAACCGCCCGGATCAAGGGCCTTTTCGTCTACCCGCACCAGATCGAGCAGGTCGTTTCCCGGTACGAGGATATCAAGCGCTGGCAGCTGGAGGTAACCAATCCGGGAGGCATCGACGAGGTCACCCTGTATATCGAGGCTTCGGAATTCCCGCAACAAGAGGAGCTGCTGCACACCTTCCGGGAGAAGATCAAGATCCGTCCCCAGCTCAAGATCCTCACCCCTGGAACCATGCCCCCGCAAGTCAAGTCCATCGAGGACAAGCGGAGCTGGGAGTAGCTTCCGGAAGAGGCATTCCTTCCAGACAGAGGCACAAGCGGCGATCCGGCCCCTTATACTCAGGGACCGGATCGCCGCTTTTTTTTGCGTGTTCTCATCTGGATCCCTATTCTCTACCTTACTCGCCTGCCTGGTTCATCGCTCGCAGCGACCTGGAGATGGAGCGGCGCAGGTGTTCCAGACGGGTCAGGGTATAGTGATTGATGGGTGAATAATCGAGATCCTTGAGCAGCCAGATCTCTCCTGCGTGGATCCGGTCCACCTGGAGCGGAAGCTCCAGCTTGAACAGATTGGCCTTTGCCGCGGCATGGTCCACGTTAAAGCCGTCTCTACTCCAGTTGCGGGGAACAAGACTCTGATGGACCTTGCGCTCGCACGGCTGATCCACCGCGTTCAGCCGCAGGCCAGCACGATGCTCCCATGGCCCCAGAACCAGGGAAACAAACATAGTGATAAGGAAAGCGAAAAGGAGTGTGGTCATAGACCTGCTTTACAGATCACCCTCTTTGTGGGTCCCCAGGGTAATGGTTTCCTGAAGCAATGCCGCATTGAGCCTGTCACATATCTTTGGGGTTATCAAGAAGTTCATACATTTTAGGCACGGGTGCCCGGCGGCGCGCGGTGAAGAAGTTCTTGAAGGCAAGACCTCGTGCTTACAAGGCGGGTCAGCCCGCTCCTGAAGGAGTCGTTGACCTATCTCCGGATTTCAGGATAATTTGGGATACCTGGAAGGCATGAGAGGAAAATGCCAAGGGAACTCGGTGAATCGAACCGCGAAGACAATCACATCAAAAACGGACAGGAGCTACGTTATGGCCGGCAAGACGAAAAACGACCTGGTGAACGAAACGGCCCGGAAAGCGGAAATGACGAAAGGCAAGACCAAGATGGTGCTGGACACCCTTCTGGAATCCATTGAGGAGGAGCTGCAGTCCGGTCGCAAGGTCACCCTCTCCCCACTGGGCAATTTCTCCGTCACCCAGCGCAAGGCGAGACGGGGGCGGAACCCCTCCACCGGAGAAACCATCCAGATCCCTGCCCAAAAAAACGTGAAATTCACCCCGAGCAAAAACATCAAGGACCAGTTCAACTAGCACCTGGGGGTCTCAGCCATTCCCCTTTGCCTCAAATTGTCCTGCGTCTTGGCAGGCCAGTTCTTCATCCGAATCCAGGCCCAATCCGAACAGCAAGAAGAAGTATCCGTCTCCCGTGTCGAGCCCGTCCGCAGCTCGACACGGGAGCGGCGGAATGCGGCACGGCTCAGACCATCCTCACCGGGGAGTGTGCGCCTTTTCCAGCATCTTGTCCTGATGCACCGCAGTCAGGGTAACCATGGCCTTGGCCGCAATCATCTCCTCACCCTCGAGTTGATCATAGACCTCGGACCCGGCGATGAGGATACGCATCCCCTCCTTGAGGACCCGGGAGCGGCAAACGAGCGCCTCCCCCTGCGCCGGACGGAAGAAGTTGATCTTGTATTCCACGGTGAGCAGCTGATAGTCCTCAGGGATAACAGTAAAAGTCGCATACCCTGCGCTATGATCGGCCATGGTGGAAATGGCGCCGGCGTGAACCACTCCGTCCTGCTGCTGATGTTCGGGACCGACCTCCATGCTGGATTCAAGGTATCCCCTGCGGATGGTCTCCGCCCGGATTCGGCAATGTTCCACGAATGCGCTGCGGAATGCCTCTGCCAAATAGTCGGCGCGCTCCCGGGAAATTTCTTCCGCCATGGCCACCCCCTGTGTCAGTGAGTCAGTGTGGCGGCGTACAGAACATTCTCTTCGCCGCGTGCGCCTCCAGGCGCCAGTGCCTAATTTTTTCTTTGGCGCGGGGAGCCCTTTCCGGAGATCGGATGTCGGTTCATCTAGAACCAAGAAAAGTGGTGTCGCAGGCCGAAGCAAAGATAGTTCGATCCGCCGCGCACGCCGCTGAAGGTGCCGTAGCCCCCCGATCTGTGGTGCACCCTGAGGACCAGCTCCCAATCGGAAACGTATGGGACATGAAAGGCTGTTTCCACCATCAGGTAATAGAGGAGCCTGGAGTTTTTTTCGTTCAGGGTGATCTCCTCCTCGTATTCCGGCTTCTTTGTGGTCCAGGACACCCCGTTGCCCAAGCTTATGCTGCTCAGTCCCAACGGATTGCTCCCCAGGTCGTAGCGCAGATTGGCCGAGAGGACGGCCTCCTGAAAACGCTGGTCTATCCCCTTCCAGTCGCCCCATTTATATCCCAGCCCGAGCTCCGCGTCCAGAAAGAGATCCTCCGGAGCCCAGCCGATCGCCTCCTGCACCGCACCCAGCTCCCTGCGAAGCATGCCGGCGAGCATGAACCGTTCCTCCAGGCGGGAACGGGTGTAGAAAATCTTCTCGAAGTGGTTTTGTGTCAACTGCCCGTAGATCAGAGTCGCTCCCCAGGGCTTTTCAGCCCTGAGCTCGCAGCACATGCCAAGCAGAAGAACAACAGGGAGACAAAACACAAGAATGGCTCGCTTCATGGGGCTTTCTCCCGTGCATATGAACCGGTTCAACTCTCACAGCCATCAAAGGGGGGCTCAGGGAAAAAACCACTCCATGCAAGGCGCGACAGTGCCGCGCAGGGTGGTGTGATGCGTGCTCACCAGAAGAGGCAGGGGTTGATCTCATACCAGACCAGGCCGGTATTCACATCAGCCATGGAATACGGGCTGGCGATCCCCAGAAGCACATAGCGATCCAAAGTCTCGTGCACATCCAGGTCCAAATCCAGATTCCGGGCCAGAACAGCGAAGAGTCCCGCCTCGACGTGATGCCGCTGGGCGTGTTTGCAGGCCTCCCGGAACAGAGCTGCTGTCTGGGCAGTATCCTCGCCAAGCACGGAACGCAGGGCCTCTTCCAGGGCCAGATCGGGCACGAACCTGCCCTGGATCCGGGCGAGCCGCATCAAATGCCATATCACCGGAGGCATGCTGTAGTATTCCCCAGCCTCGAGGCGCAGGGAACGATCGTTCCACCCGCCGCTCGGGCCGGATCGGGCGGGGAGGACAATCCGCTCCCCGAAGGCCGTGAGAAGGCACTCCTCCTTTCTCTCCCCTGCCAGGTCTATATCTTCGTACCGCGGGTTGACCATCCGGAAACAGGTGCGCACCAGCCTGCAGAGGCAGGTCGCCTCCTCCTCAGCGAATCGACCGCGCAGGGCCGTGAACAGGGGATCATTCCCGGGAATCGCCGTCATCTTGCTCCTCGCGAGGTAAACAGGTCCACCCTTTTCAGCGCTGGCCTGACCGTTCTACCGGGACAAGCGACTCCTGCCTCGGCATAATCATCCGATTCATGTCCTATGGGTACTCTATGGACAGGATATGGGTCAATCAGCAACTCCCTTCCTGGTTGGGCCCCAAAGGCCTCTTTTGTCCTGGAAGGAATTCGTGTAGCCTTGACCACGCGTCGCTCGGGGATGCGACAAGCCCTAATCCGGAACCGGAGCCGACTATGCTGAAAAAGGCGGTATTGCCCCTGAGCCTGAAGGAGCCCAGGCACAAGCTTCACCATATGGCCCAGTGCATGCTTTATTTCGGCACGGAAACCCTATTTCTGGTCCACATCATGTCCCAGGAGGACTACGGAAAGCAAGGGACCATCCAGAAGAATATGCGCGATATCGCGGACGGCATGCGCGAGCTGGGGCTGCACGTGGAAATGTACTTCAAGAGCGGCCGCATTGCCGATGCCGTGTGCCAGGCCGCTCTGGATCTCGAGGCGGACTACCTGAGCCTGCATTGGCGCAAGAAAAACGTGATCAAACAGACCCTTTTGGGGAGCGCGGACGCGGACATCCTGCGCATGTGCAGTCTCCCGGTCTTCATCTACCAAAGCAGGGGCCACCTGGAGCGCAAGACGAGTCTGCACCGCGTCCTCTACGCAACGGATTTCCGGCATACGGACAGCGCGGTCATGCCCTATCTGCAAAATCGCGACTTTCGAGCGGAGACCCTGTACCTGCTCCATGTGGGAGAAAGGGCCCCGGATCCCCATGCCGAGGAAGAAAGGCGCCAGGAGAGCATGCGCAATCTGCAGCGCCTGGCCCGGGAGTGCTCCCACGCCTTCACCACTGTGGAAACCGTAGAGGTCGTAGGCTCAGTCAAGTGGCAAATCATGCGCCAGGCCAAAAAAAGAAAGGCGGATCTTATCATCGTGGGCAAATCGAAAAAAGCCAGGCCCTTGGAACAGATGCTGGGTTCCGTGGCGGAAACGCTCCCGGACAGAACGGCGTGTTCCCTGTTCATCGTCTCCGACATCCATAAGGGCTAACCCCGGCAGCAGCGTCAGCTGCTCAGCCCCAGAGCGCAATAAAGTCAAGAGACCCGAACATGCAGCTTCTCAAAAACAACATCGTCTTCATCATCGCGCTCTTCATCGTTCTCTTCTTCGTGGTAATCGGCATCCTCAGTCCGGAGCGCCTCTCCTCCATTGCCACGTACTTGCAGGACCGGATTATCGGGATGTTCGGATGGGGCTACCTCCTGGCCGCCTTCCTCTTTATCGTCTTCAATCTGTTTCTGGCCCTGAGCAGATACGGGAAGATCAAACTGGGCAAGGACGGGGAAAAGCCGCAGTATTCCTATTTCGGCTGGTTCAGCATGCTTTTCGCCGCGGGCATGGGCATCGGCATGATCTTCTGGGGAGTGGCCGAGCCCATGAGCCACTACCTGAACCCACCGGAGTACATCACCCAAGAGTCGGGAATGGCCGCCAAATTCGCCATGAAGTACAGCTTTTTCCACTGGGGGATTCAGCCCTGGGCCATCTACATCACCATGAGCCTGTGCATCGCCTATTTCTCCTTCCGTCGCGGCATGCCCCCCCTTATCTCCAGCTGCTTCTACCCCCTCATCGGGGAAAAAATCTATAGCATCCCGGGATATCTCATCGACGCCCTGGCGGTATTTGCCACTGTATTCGGGGTGGTGACCTCCCTGGGACTTGGCGCCATGCAGATCACCTCCGGCCTGGCCACGGTTTTTCCCTTTCAGCCCTCCTTCACCGCGACAGTGATCATTATCTGCGTGGTCACCGTCCTGTTCCTGATCTCCAGCCTGAGCGGACTGGACAAGGGCATCCAGATGCTCAGCAAGACCAATATCATGCTGGCCCTGGCCCTGCTCGGCTTCATGCTCGTGGTGGGCCCGACCATCTATATCCTGGAAATCTTCATAAACACCCTCGCGGACTACTTCTCCTCCCTGTTCAACATGAGCCTCTCCACCAACCCCTTCCGGGGATATGAGTGGACCCACTCCTGGACCCTGTTCTATTGGGCCTGGTGGATCTCCTGGTCCCCGTTTGTGGGCCTCTTTGTTGCCAGCATCTCCAGGGGGCGCACCATCAGGGAATTCGTTTCCGGGGCGCTCATCGTGCCCACACTTCTCACCTTTCTCTGGTTCAGCGTCTTCGGCGGAGCGGCCTTCCATGTGGAATTCGCCCAACAGGCGAACATCGCGCAAACCGTGTCCCAGGACGTCTCCGTGGGCCTCTTCCGCCTCTACGAGTTCTTTCCCTTGAGCATCGGGCTGAGCCTAATCACCGTGGCCCTGCTCGGGATCTTCTTCATCACCTCGGCGGACTCGGCAACATTCGTCCTGTCCATGATGACCTCCCGGGGCAACCTCTCCCCTCCTGCCGCCAAAAAGATCACCTGGGGGCTGATCATTTCCGGCACATCAGTTATCCTCCTCTATGCCGGCGGCCTGGAGGCCCTGCAGAAGATGGCCATCACCGCAGCGCTTCCCTTCACGGTGCTCATGCTCTTCATGTGCCGCAGCCTGAACAAGGGACTGAGCTACGAATTCCGGCAGCAATCCGATAACCCCTATTTAGTTCCCGGCCGGAGAGAATCCTCTCCGGAGGGGGAACATGAGAAAGGCGAGGAATGGGCTTGAGCGGGCGTTTGCCCTTCTTTGAAACAGCCCGTGCAAACAGCGCACCGCAACAATGGCAGAGTGAACTTCCTCTCCGCCGGGAGCCGCTCCGATGAAGATACGAAGCAAATTCTCCCTGCTGGCGATCTTCCTCGTCGTTGTCCCCCTGGTCACGGTGACCTATTTCCAGCACTCCTCCATGACCCGGTTCGGAACGAGGATGGCGGAGCACACCGGGGACATCCTCGCGCGCAAGGAACGGGACCTCCTGCACAAGATCGTGCAGGACTACAGCGCCATTCTGCGGCGGGACAAGATGACCCACGAGCGGGCCCTGCATTTCCAGGCAAGGGAGGTGGAGCGGCTTTTGGGCCAGAAGACGGCGGAGCCGCCCAGGATATATTTCCCCGAGGCCTTTCGGAGGGGCGAAGACCCCTTGCCGGGACTGCGGCTGGATTACAAGCACATGCGGCAGGAACGATCCGAAGAACGCAGCCCGGTATGGGTCAATTACGAGCATCAGGTCATCCACCTCGCTCCCGGGGCCAGCAAGGCCGAGGTATCTGAAACACTCAGCCGCATCTCGGGATTAACCCAAAGCTATCGTTTCGTGTACAGGCTTCATCCTGATCACATCCTCTGGCAACAAACCGTTTTCGCCTCGGGAGTGCAAAGCACCTATCCCGCGCACGGAGAAGCCCTCTCAAACTACGACCCTCGCAAGGAGACCTGGTACAGGCGGGCGAAACAGACCGGCTCCATGGTTCGCGTCGTGAGCAAAAACCCAGCCAGTAAGACTATCAACCAGGTTGTGGCCATGCCCATCCATTTCCCGGATGGCCGTTTCGCCGGAGCCACAGCCATAAGCGTTCCCTACGAGCGGGCCTTCCAGGACCTGCGCTTCGCCACCATATGGGGGGCGAGCGCCACAGCCATGCTCGCCGCTTATCAACCCGACGGCTCGGGGGGATACAAGCTGCAGATACTGGCCAGGGAAAGCCAGAGGGACGGCGGGACCAGGGAATGGGACGGGCAGGGCCGGAAAAGGTCCCACGATACGTTCGACCTGGAACCCTTCCCCAAGGTTCGCCGCATGATCGCCTCCGGGGACTCGGGGGTGCACAAGATCGAGCGCCACAATCGAGAGATGTTGCTCGCGCACGGCTCGCACAAGCGGGGAGAGCCCTTCCCCCTCATCCTGTTGCCCTACGAGGAGATCGTGGCCCAAGCCGAGGCGGAGAAGCAGACCATCCGCTCCGAAACCTCCCAGTGGGTCCTCCTCTCCGGGTTCATCCTTCTCGGAGCGATCGGACTCTCCGTGCTCTTGGCCCTCTGGAGCGCCCGGTCCATGACCAGGCCGGTCCTGCACCTTGCCAGCGCGGCGCGGAGGCTGGCCCAGGGGGACTTCCAGACCAGGATCGACCTGGACTCCAGGGACGAAATGCAGGAATTGGGGGACATCTTCAACGACATCGGGCCCAAGCTGGAAGAGCACAAGCGGATGAGCCAGGCCATGGAGGTGGCCAAGAAGGCCCAGAACTACCTCCTGCCCCGCTATGCTCCCAAGACGCCTGGCTTCGACATCTGCGGCACAAGCATCTACTCCGACGAGACAGGGGGGGATTACTACGACTTCATCGAAATCGAACACCCGGAAAGCAAGCATTTGGCCATTGCTGTGGGGGATGTGAGCGGCCACGGCTTGGGAGCCGCCTTTCTCATGTCCTCGGCCCGTGGGATCATCCGCTCCCACGCCCTGCAATACCACATGGACCTGCAGGACCTGCTCCAGACACTCAACAGCCACCTGGTCCACGACTCCCGCGACGACCAGTTCCTGACCCTGTTCTACGCCGTTCTCGACCCTGAAACGCATTCCCTGACCTGGATCTCCGCCGGACACGAGCCCGCCCTGTTCTACCGGGCCCGCAGCGGGGAGGTTGAGGACATCCCCTGCTCCGGCATGCCCCTGGGCGTAACCGCCCATGTCTCCCACGACAGGCAACAGGAACTGAATATGGAGCCCGGGGATATCCTGCTCATCGGCACGGACGGGATACGCGAGGCTCGAAACCCCTCGCGCGAAATGTTCGGCAGGGAGCGTGTGCAGACCATCCTGGCCGAAAATGCGGAAAAAACCACGGACCGAATCTGCCGCGCTATCGTGGACTCTCTGCAGCTCTTCTGCAGCGGGAGGCGGCAGGACGACGACATCACCCTGGTGGCGATCAAATACCAGCCCGAGGATGAGGCACCCACGCCCCCTGCACCGGAAGAGCCCTGAACGCGGAGAGATGTTCAGGCGAGACTCCTCTCAAGCTCGGACACGCGCCTTTTGACCTCGACGAAAAAGCGTTAGACAGGATTAACAGGATTTATGGGATTGTTGAGTCCGTGCTGCAAGCCTGGACTCAAAGGAATCAACTACTGCGCAGTGTAAGAGACTCTTTCCCATCGCCGGAAGGCGATTGCCCTTTCTTGGCCGGCGTCTGGCGCGCCGGGAAAAATCCTGAAAATCCTGTTAATCCTGTCTAAATTCCTCTTAGCCTCTATCCTTTGAAACAAGGAGAAAATACTGCAGAGTCTTATGCGCATACTGGGCATCTCCGGGAGCCCGCGGCGCGACGAAGTATCCGGGACCAGGACCCTGGTGGAGACAGTGCTGCAAAGCACCGGGCTGGACTACGATCTCGTCTCCCTGCGGGATAAAAACATCTCCGGCTGCACCGCCTGCCTGGGCTGCACCGGGGACAACGTGTGCAAGCTGGAGGACGACATGGCCTCCCTGCGCGAATCCGTGGCCCGGGCCGAAGCCTATGTGGTGGGGGCCCCAAACCACTTCTCCGGATGCAACGCCCTGACCCGCGCCTTTCTGGAGCGCTGGTTCCAGTTCCGCCACAGGGAAGGGGATCTGCTCTGGGGCAAGCCAGGCGTGGCCGTGGGCGTGGGAGGCATGGACGGTGGGCCTCCCGCCGGGGACATCGAGGGCTTCTTCCTGTTCAACCTCATCGAGCCCGTGGCTTCCGTGACCGCCACGGGTGCCGCCCCCTGCTATTCCTGCGGCTTCGGCGAGACCTGCGGCATCGGCGTGCCCCGCATGCGCCACGGCGAGAATGTGGAGATAGGGCCGGAGATCACTCCCAGGGTCGAGGACCAGCCGGAAACCATGCGCGCAGCGGCACGGGCCGGAGAACACCTGGGACGGATTTTGCGGGACGGCTGGGACCGGAGGCAATCTGCCCTGCGGGCCCAGGAGCGCCTCATGGACTGGATGGCGGGGAAATGATTGCCAGGCGGTCGTGCTCCCGGTCCCCTAAAGAGAACGACAGGATGAACAGGATTGACTGGGATTATGGAAAATTCCCGAAAAAGAACAAGTTCTTTTTCGGGAACATCTTGTTTATTCTGTATATTTTATCCACATCTTCGACTCTTCCTGAATCACTGTTTGACAAAGTAATTTTGGTTATTATACCAAATAGTCAAGAGAGGTGACCATGCATCGAGAAATCCGCGATCGCTACGAAACCCGGGCCCGGATCATGAAGGCCCTGGGCCATCCCACCCGGCTCTTCATGGTGGAGGAGCTGAGCCGCGGGGCACGGTGCGTGTGCGAGCTGACCGAGATGGTGGG
>JAIPDU010000019.1 GCA_021737525.1 Desulfohalobiaceae bacterium
TGTTGGGAGTCGACTCCAGCGGGCCGTCTTCCGGGGAAGGCGGCCCGCTGTTTTATGGCCCGGGCTGGACAGGCGGCACGATATTGCCTATAGTTTCCGAGTGCTTAGCAGGATGTAAAACCTGCGCTTCAGCGCTCCATCCGCCGAGCTTCGCTTGTTCATTTCACCTTGAAATTCAGATGGCGGCCACGTTTTCATACAAAACCTCATTCCCGGGCCGACCCGGGCACAACCAAGCATGAAAATGTGCAGAGCGAAGGCAGGCGGGGCCGCTTGAGCGCCGGTTTCATCCCGGGTTTCACCTGACGGGGCCAGCAGCACCTGCCCGAATACCAGGACAACCAGGCCTGTTCGAGGCAGGATTCTCGTTTGAGCTTGGGGTGGTTCATTACACCACAATGCTTGCTTATTGCGGTATGAACAAAGTGATGGTGCTATATGAAGCCCAGCTCAAGCGTCCCCGCCTGCCTTCGCTTTTTTTGTTGTATTTCAAAAAGTTAGACACATTTTCATATAAAAAAATCCGGGCTCAGGGCACGATCTCCGTGCCTATTCCGGCGTTGGTGAACATCTCCAGCAGGATGGAATTCTCCACCCGGCCGTCGATGATATGGGTCTTGTGCACCCCGGATTCCACCGCCTCCATGCAGCACTTCACTTTGGGGATCATCCCGCCCTGGATCACCTCCTCCTCGATAGCCCGCACCGCATCCCTGCGGCTGAGGGAGGAAATGAGCCGATCACCGTCCATGACCCCCTCCACGTCGGTCAGAAGGATCATCCGCTTGGCTTCCAGTGCCTCGGCCACCGCGGCGGTCACGTCGTCCGCGTTGATGTTGTACGTGGCCCCTTCCTCGTCCACCCCCACGGGAGCGATGATGGGTATGAATCCGCGCTCCTGCAGCGCATCCAGAAGCGCGGTGCGAATGCGACGCACCTCGCCCACCCGGCCCAGGTCGATGATCTCCGGAGGGGCGTCCCTCTTGGACAGGATCATCTCCAGCTTTTCCGCCTCGATGAGCCTGCCGTCCTTGCCCGAGAGGCCAACCGCCAGGCCGCCGCTCTGATTGATCAGGTTCACGATCTCCTTGTTCACCTTGCCCACGAGGACCATCTCCACCACATCCATGGTTGCGGGATCGGTCACCCGCAGCCCCTGCCTGAACGTGCTGTCGATTCCCAGCTGCTTGAGCATGTTCCCGATCTGCGGTCCCCCGCCGTGCACGATCACCGGATTGATCCCGATGTACTTCAAAAGCACGATGTTCAGGGCGAAGCTCTGTTTCAATCTCTCCTCGGTCATGGCGCTGCCGCCGTACTTGATAACCACTGTCTGACCGGAGAACTCGCGCATATAGGGCAGCGACTCCAGCAGCACCTTGGCCTTCTCCATGGCCTCCTGCATAGGCATAGCTCCATTACGTCTCTGGTTGCCGGCCGTTCAAACAGCCTCATCCCCGATCCGGGGACGGGAACAGAACGGCAGCGTGCCTGCGGCCCTTCGGCCCGATCACCGCTCGCCTCACCCGACCGGGTAGCACATCCGGCCCGGAAATGCCACAAAAAAGGGCCCCTCAGGAGGGGCCCTTAGCATGCCGTCGGCAGTGGTGGAAGGAAGGAGGGCTAGGCGGCCCGCCTGTCCGCCATATCCACGAGCACGCGCTCGCGGGCCTTGTCGATGCCCAGCTCCTGCCGCTTCTTGTCGATGTGGCCGATCATCATTTGGGCCATGTCTTGGGGATCCACTGCGAAACCCCACTTGCCCATGCCCTGCTGCTCCAGGCCGTCGAAGAGAAGGTCCCGGAACTTGGTGTTGTCGGTCACAGGGAAGGTCACCCCGAAGGCGGTGAACACGCCCGAGGCCACGAAGTACTGCCCGATGCTGATGGCCTTCTCGCTCATCCATTCCGGGGCGGCTCCGGCAACTGGGAGCTCGGCGAGGCTGTCCCCGAGACCGCCTTCCCGAACCATCTCCGAGGCGGCGATGAGGATGCGGCTGTTGTCCACGCAGGAGCCCAGGCCCAACACAGGCGGACAACCCACCGCCTCGCAGACCTCGCGCAGGCCGTCCCCGGCCAGATAGGCCGCCTCTGGGGTGAGCAGCCCCGCCTTGGCCAGGGCGATCTGGGAGCACCCCGTCTGCAGCACAAGGATGTCGTTCTTGATCAGCTCCTTGACCAGCTCCACATGGACCCAGTCCTGCTTGACCCTGGGGTTGGTGCAGCCGACCACCCCGGCCACGCCGCGGATCCGGCCGTTGATGATGTTGTCGTTCAGGGGCCAGTAGGAGCTGCGGAAGCTCCCGCCGAGCATGTACTTGATGTACTCGTGGGAAAAGCCGTGAATCCCGGAATTGGTGATATTGGGGATCTCCACGCGAGCGGTGCGGTTCTTGTAGCGGGAAATGGCCTTGATCACGATGTCGTCGGTGCACTCCTTGGGGGTGCGCTCCTCGAACTGGATGTGCTCCGCCCCTTCGATGTGGCACCTGGGATTGGTGGTGAAGAGGTAGGAGTCGTAGCACTTGGCCACAGCTGCGAGACCCTGCTTGATGCACTGCACGTCCACGGCCATGGCGTCCACCGCGCCGGTGACCAGGATGGACTCCGTGGACATGAAGTTCCCGGCGTGGGGCACGCCGTGCCGGCAGAGCATCTCCGCGCCGGAGCAGCACATGCCCACGAGGTTGATGCCCTTGGCTCCCGCGTCCTGGGCCGCCTGGACCATGGCCGGATCGTTGACCGAGACCAGCATGGACTCGAAGAGATTGGGCTCGTGCCCGTGGACGATGATATTGACCATGTCCTCCTTGAGAGAGCCCATGTTCACGTCCGCCTGCACGGGAGAGGGGGTCCCGAAGAGGATGTCCGAGATCTCCGTGGCCACCATGGATCCGCCCCAGCCGTCGGACAGGGCGGTCCGGCTGATCTGCTTGGTGATGTTTTCATACTGCTGGTCCACCCCCATGTGGGTCCGGTGCATAAGGTCCATGATCTCCCGCATGGCCCCGCGGGGTACGATTCCCTGCTTGCGCCAGGTCTCCAGGGTCTTCTCCGGGACCCGGGAGGCGAAGGGGATCTCCCCCTCCACCTGGGTGTAGGTCCGCTCCAGCTCCTGGTAGAGCTCCTTGGCGATATCCTGGGTGGATTTCTCCTCCGTCTCGATGCCCACGGACTGGGCCACGTCCAGCAGCTTGACCGGATCCTTGATGCTGTAGTCCTTGATCTCGCCGTTGACCACCTCGCGAAAGACATCGAGCATGCTCATGCCGTGGTCCGTGTGCGCCGCCGCCCCTGCGGCCACCATGCGGGCGAAGTTCCGGGACTGGATGGTGTCGATGTCCGCGCCGCAGACACCCACCTTGCCGTAGGGATCCTTGGCGTTCAGCCGGCAGGGTCCCATGGAGCAGTGCTTGCAGCAAGCGGAATCCGCGCCGATGGGGCAGGCCTTCATATTGGCCGCGCGATCGAAGGCGGTTTCAACCCCGTCCTTCTGGGCCTTCTCCAGCATCTGCGTTGTGGCCTTGCACGTGGTATACTCCTTTGGAGAGAGTCCTTTGGATTGCGAACCTTCCGCCTTTTTCTCCTTCGCCATAACATCCTCCCTTTATGGGTCGATTCAACACAGGCCCGGAGGTGCGGGGAGCATGGGAGCATCCCTCAACAATCACCGCGCCCTGACTGGTCTCGGCGGCTCCCGTAAACAACTGCCTCGCGGCGGGGCCTTGCCGTTGTCTCGCGCCACTTTCCGTCCGATGGAGCAGCTTCCCGCTGCCTTCGGTGGCCCTGAGGCGTGGCATGAAGACTCTGCGCCTTGTCCCGCGCCCCTTTTGTTGATGAGCCATATCTGCCGCTCACACGGGCCACAGAGAGACAAGGATACGTAACATACTGATTTCTTTTAAAATCCGCTTTATTGTACGCTGTCAGAATGACTTTGTCAAGATACGGCGAGAATTTCTCCTCTTCCTCGCCGGCGGAGCCGATCAACGCAGAAGGATCCCCTCACCCGTAGCTGTTGCCCGGGGCGGCTCACTCCGGCTTGAGCTCACGGCTCATCAATTCCCGCACGGCAAGCCTCGGATCCTTTTCCTGGTACAGAATGGCATGCACCTGTTCGGTAACCGGGAGCTCCACACCCAGCCTTGCCCCCAGTCGATGCAGGGCCTCCGCGGTCTTGATCCCTTCGGCTACGGACTGCATCCCGGACATGATCTCCTCCAGGCTCTCCCCGCCTCCCAGCCGGAGCCCGACACGCCTGTTGCGGCTCAGGCTGCCGGTGCAGGTCAAAACCAGATCCCCGATCCCCGAGAGCCCCATGAACGTATCCCTTCGTCCGCCCAGGGCCACTCCCAGTCGAGCCATCTCCGCAAGCCCCCTGGTGATCAACCCAGCGCGGGCATTCTGTCCGAAGCCGAGCCCGTCGGCGATTCCGGTTGCCAGGGCCATGACATTCTTGATCGCACCGCCCAGCTCCACGCCCACGCGGTCCTCGTTGGTGTAGACCCGGAAGCGTTCCGTGGACAGGACCTGCTGCAACTCTTCGGCCAGGGACGGATTTTCGCATCCCAGACTCACCGCCGTGGGGTGCCCCTGACTGACTTCCTCCGCGAAGGAGGGGCCGGAGAGAACGGCGTACAGCGGATCCTTGTCCCCCAGGGCCTCGGCGACAACCGCGGACATGGGCTTGAGGCTGGTCAGCTCAATCCCCTTGCTGGCGCATACCACGCTGGGCCGGCTCGGCACAAAGGGCTCCACCCGCTCCAGAACACTGCGCAGATACTGGCAGGGAACAGCCGCGATAATGCAGGAGGCCTCCTCCACAGTTGACCGGAGCTCGGAGCTCAATTCGAGGCGGGAGCTCAGCTCGACTCCGGGCAGGAGACGTTCGTTCTCCCTTGTGGCGCGCATATGCTGCATCCGCTCGGGATTCCTGCCCCACAGGACAACACGATATTTCTTTTCTGCCATGAGATTGGCCAGGGTGGTGCCCCAGGCCCCGGCGCCCAACACGGCGATTTTTTCATTCATCCCCGGCCTTCACCTCGAAGTCAATGAAATGGTGCGTCCGCATCCGCTTCAGACCAAGATTCTTGTTGCTTCCAATTCTGCTTCTTGTTACATACACTACTCAAGAAGGTCAAGACAACATCTTGTCCAAATCATTCAGAATTCCAACTAAATAAGATCCCAGCCCTGTAAGGGAACACATTCCCGGCCGGAGCCATCCCATGACCTACCAGTCCAGCGACTTCTCCCCGGAGCAGCTTGCCGTTCTGCGCATTGTTCAGGACAGTCTTCCCGATTCGCCCGCCCCTTTTCGAGAAATCGCTACAGCCTCCGGGATGAGCGAATCCGAAGTCATCGATTTCCTCCGGCGGCTCAAGGAGGAAGGGTTCATCAGGCGCTTCGGGGCCACGCTCCGGCACCAGATTGCCGGATACGACTGCAACGTCATGGTCGCTTGGCAGGTGGAGCCCAGCGAGGCCATCGAGGAGGTAGCCCGCTCCATGAGCGACCGGCCCGAGATCACCCACGTCTATCAAAGGCGGACCCACCCGGAATGGCCCTTCAATCTCTACACCATGATCCACGGCCGCAATGAACAGGAATGCCGGGACGTGGTCCGCGAGCTGCAGGAACAGACAGGGGTCAAGCGCTACGAATTCCTCTTCAGCCAGGACGAGCTGAAAAAAACGTCCATGCGCTACTTCTGATCTCCGAATCCGTGGGCGTTCGACCACAATCGGACCCGTCATCGCTAACGCCATGAACAAGGAGCCGACTCTATGAGCGATTCCAAGGAACTCAATGCCAGGGCCAGGGAGCTCATCCCCGGAGGCGTGAACAGCCCGGTGCGCTCCTGCCGCAGCGTGGGCGCGGAGCCCCTTTTCATCCGCCAGGGTTACGGCAGCAAGATCGTGACCGAGGAGGGCAGGGAGATGATCGACTTCGTCCTCTCCTGGGGCCCTCTCCTGCTCGGGCACGCCCATCCGGAGGTCCTGCGAGCCGCTCGCGAGGCCCTGGACAAGGGCTCCAGTTTCGGGGCCCCCTGCACCGGCGAGCTGGACCTGGCCGAGCTGATCATCGACGCCCTTCCCGGAGTGGAGATGGTGCGCCTGGTGAACTCCGGCACAGAGGCCAGCATGAGCGCCATCCGCGCTGCCCGGGCCTACACCGGCAGGAACAAGATCCTCAAGTTCGAGGGCAACTACCACGGCCATGTGGACAGCCTCCTGGCCCGGGCCGGGTCCGGGGTGGCCACCCTGTCCATTCCCGGCACTCCCGGAGTTCCCGAGGACACGGTCAAGGATACCCTCATCGCCCCGTACAACGATCCGCAGGCGGTACGGGACATCTTTGCCGAGCACGGCGGCGAGATAGCGGCTGTGATTCTCGAGCCGGTGGCCGGCAATATGGGCACCGTGGTGCCGGACCGGGAATTTTTGACCGAGCTCCGCCGCATCTGCAGCGAACAGGGGAGCCAGCTCATTTTCGACGAGGTCATCACCGGCTTCCGGGTTGCCTATTCCGGGGCCCAGGGCTACTTCGGCGTCACCCCCGACCTGACCTGTCTGGGCAAGATCATCGGCGGCGGTTTTCCAGTCGGCGCGATAGGGGGCCACAGGGAAGTCATGGAGATGTTCGCTCCCTGCGGCAGTGTCTATCAGGCGGGGACCCTGGCGGGGAACCCCGTGGCCATGGCAGCCGGCGCGGCCACGCTGCGCACCCTGGCCGGAATGGACTACGCGGATCTGGAACAACGCACCCGCGAGTTCGCAACCAAGCTCCAGCAGATACTCCAGCCCCAGGCCGGACCTGTCCAGCTCAACTGCATCGGCTCCCTTTTCACCCTCTTCTTCACCCCCGATCCGGTGACAGACTTCGCTTCGGCGCAAAAGACGGACACCGCGCTCTACGGCGCCTTCTACCGACAGATGCGGGAGCAGAACATATACCTCTCCCCGGCCAACTTCGAGTGCACCTTCACCTCCTTTGCCCATACCGACGAGGACCTGGAGACTGCCCTGCAAGCGGCCCGGAAAGTGAGCCTGTAATCCTTGCCCTTCCGGCAAGGGAGCGAAGCCGGGTCCAGTCGACACCCGGGCGCCGGGGCTAGACGGACCAAGCTTCCCCATTCGGGCTAAACGGTTCAGCGCTATCTGAAAAAATCCCTTATTATTCCCCATTTGAGCGAAACAGCGCCTTGACAGAGACAATTCGCCTCTTCTAGTATAAGAAAAAACCTCCCTCCCCTCCGGCAGGGAGCTATGCCTGAGGGGAGGGAGGCTTGCTCCTTAAGCTCCCTTTCCCGTGCCCTCTGAAGAAGAGTCGGCTGCACGGAAACGGATCGCAACCCCCTGACAAATTGATCCATATCGGATAGGCAATACGTTATCGGGACAAGCTGAAACAGCGAGGATCCCCTGTACTGCCGCCCATCACCAACCTTGGCGGAACACCCGTCAGCTGGCGTGGTATGGGAAAGGCCTCGGAAGGGAATAAGGATGTGAACTGTTCCGGGGGACCCGCTCACACGGCGCCCGCACCCTTCTCCGGTCACCGACGGGTTCGTCCGGAGAATCCCGCGGCTGCGGGCAAACCATCGAGGTGACGCTTTATGGCCGAGAGGGACGACAATCAAAGCAATCATGATCTGGAACAGGACGAGGAAATCGTCGAATTGACTGAAATCATCGAGGAGGGTGACGAAGAGGAGCCCCTCATCGAGGAACCTGTGGAAAGCGGGGAAGAGATGGAGCTCACTCCGGAACCCGAAACCGAGGACGACGTATCCGCCGAGGTGATAGGCTCGGAATCCGGGGAGGAGATCTCCGACTCCGACGAAGATCTGGACTTTGACGCCCTTTTCGATGAGCTGGACCAGGAGTCCGGGGACGCCGAGGAAGGCAGGGAGTACACGTCGCAAGGGGTTTCCTTCAGCCCCGAAGAGGAGGGGGAAGTAACCGGAGGGATCCACACCCCGGACGGAGAGGAAGATTTTGACGCCCTCCTCGAGGATCTGGACAAACAGGACGATATGCTTCCCTTTTGGGAGGAGCCCGAGGAGGAGGAAAAAAGCCCGGATGAAGAAACCTTCGGGTTTACGGAGCAAGCCCCGGAGGAAGAGGACGACGAGGAAGTCGCCCTCGAGGAATACGAAGAGCGGGAAGTTGAGGAGGAGGGGACCGGCCCGGGAGGGGATGTCCCCCCACAGGAGGTCGCTCCGGAGAGTGGCATGGACCTCGATGAGCTGGCCGAACGCGTGCAAAGACTGGAAAATGAGCAATTGCGCCCACAGATTCAGGAAGAGGATCTGGCTCGGGCCCTGAGCTCACTCTCCTCGGATTCCCATATCTGGACCGGCCTGGAGGAGCGCTTCCAGACGGTGGCGGAACAGAAAATCCGCGAATACACTGGAGACATAGAGGCACGTATCGCGGATCTGCAGGGGAAGGTGGACAGTCTCGCCTCCGGGGACTTCGTCTCCCAGCAGGCCCTGGACCAGCAGGTCCGGGAGCTGCAAGCCGAGATTCCCTCCAGACAGGAGCTGGAGGAGCTTAAACAGACCCTGCGCACGGAGCTATTGCAGGAGATTGAATCGCGGATACCCGCTGCGGCTGCCAGTGTCATCCGAGAGGAAATCGAGAATCTGCGCTCCGGATCCGGGGAGTAGCTCCGGCACTGCTGCGGGGTCGCCGGAAAAGACCCTCATTCCAAGCAAAAAAAGGAAGGGGTGCCGACAGGTTTCTCTTCCCTTCCCGTCCGGAGAGCCCGATCGATGTTCGGTCACGGCCATTTCCCCCCGGACGGGTTTTTTATTTGAGCTCCCCTCATCAGACAAGGCGGGACCGGATGCACAAGACGAGACAGATGGCCCTGCAGGTGGCCAAGGAAATCGTGGTCAAATTCATCGAGATCGGGCGCATCTCGCCGAACAACTTCGACCAGTTCTTCTCCTCAATCTATTTCGAGGTCCTGCGCACCATATCGGAGGAGGAACAGCCGCACGAGCCCCGGGAAAAAGATGGCCCGACCAACTGAAGCCGCCTCCCAGCCCCAGCCCACGGATCCCAACAAGCAGGTGGCCGAAATGTTCGGCCGCATCACGCCCTGCTACGACCTCCTCAATCGCGTTCTCAGCCTGGGATCGGACATTTACTGGCGCAGGCGGCTCGTGCGGAGCGTATCCCTGAGACCGCGGGGCAGGCTTCTTGATCTGGCCGCGGGGACCCTGGATGTAAGCCGCGCTGTCTCCCGGACCTATCCTTCCTCAGGCGTGGTAAGCGTGGACCTGTCCCGGGCCATGCTGCTCAAGGGCAAAACCAAGGTCGACCTCGACCGGGTTCAGCCGGCCTGCGGCAATGCCGTATCCATACCCCTGCTCGATGCGAGCGTGGACTGCGTGACCATCGCCTTCGGGATACGGAACATCTCACCCCGGAGTGAAGCCTACGCCGAGATCCACAGGGTCCTCGCGCCGGGCGGCAAGCTGTGCATTCTGGAATTCGGGGCTGTGCGCCCCGGGCTCTGGGGAAGGATCTACACCCGGTATCTGCACTCGATACTGCCCCGAATCGGCGCTCTTGTCACCGGAGACAGCGGGGCCTACTCCTATTTGGCGGCAACAATCGCTTCCTTCCCCAGGGCCGACGCCCTGGGAAGGGAGCTGACCGAGGCGGGGTTCGTCCAGGTGGGGTACACTCCCATGAGCGCCGGCATCGTCTGGCTCCATACCGCCAGAAAGCAAGGGTGATACCCGGAGCGGAGGGTCCCCTTTCCGAGAAGAAATTCCGCCGGATCGTTTTGCAAAATCCTGTCTGCGTACCCCGAGCACAACCAAGCATGAAAATGGTGCGAGGCTCGGCGGGTGGACGCTGAAGCACGGGCTTCATCCCGGATTTCACATGACGGGGCCAGCAGCACCTGAACTAATACCAGGTCAACCAGGCCTGTTCGAGGCAGGATTCTCGTTTGAGCTTGGGGTGGTTCATTACACCTCAATGCTTGCTTATTGCGGTAGGAACAAAGTGATGGTGCTATATGAAACCCAGCTCAAGCGGCCCCGCCTGCCTTCGCTTTTTTGTTGTATTTCAAAAAGTTAGGCCCATTTTCATACAAAAAAAAAGAAAAAACCCGCTACAGCCCCTGGCTCAAATAGATAAGCACCAGACCCATAAGCAGGGCCGAGAGGCCGAGCTTGCGCAGGGACGCTGTCGGCTGTTCCAGGAGCTTCTCCAGCACGCTGGACATCCTCTCCGCGAACAGGAAATAGGGGATCCCCTCCAGAATGAAGGCAAGTCCAAGGGCCTTGATAAAAAGGGGAAAATCCATCCAAGCCTTCCCTTGTGGCGTTGACGTTTTCCGGGTCGGCGATCTCGCCTTCTTGAGCGTGTCCGCCCCATATCGGATCCATTCCGGGAAACAAGATGCCGTTCACCGGAAATCCCGGCTCGGGAGGAATAGCACTTAGCGCCGCCCGCGCCGCCGGCCGATCCGATGCTGCCTGCTATTTCTCGGGAAAAAATGGATGCGGATTCGACATATCCCGCTCTTTCCGGGATCCGAGCTGGCAGGTCCCGGCGGGCGGGATTCCCTCCGAAGCCCCATGACCGCCGGGAAAGCGGCCGCAAGGTCGAGCCTCGCCGACCGCTATCTCATTTGAGGATGCTGTGCCCTGAAAGGGCGTGCAGGGGCTATTCCTCTTGCATGTAACGCTCTTCGTATCCCGCCTGCACCACGGTTCTCTGGGTCTGATTCCGCCATTCCATGGCCGGACGGATCTTCATCACGTCCTGGAGCCGATCCTGGCGCTTCAGGCGCTCATAGATCTCCTGCCAGGCGCAGGGGATGGCGTCGTTGACCTCGCACATGCCCTGATTCGTCCCGCCGCAGGGGCCGTTGAACAGGCCCTTGGCGCAACGGGTGATAGGACATATTCCCCCGGAGTAACCCACCACGCAATCACCGCAGGCCCGGCATCGCTCCTCGTAGAGGCCGATGTCGCGATCGACCCCAATGGCCACGGTGTTCACCGAGGGTAAAACCGGCGTGTCCGGGAAACGCTCCGCGATAAGCTGCGTTCCTGCTGCGCAGGCCATAACCAGGACAGCCGTTTTTTTCGGGGCCATCTGGTCCAGCTCCTGGACGTATTCCATATTGCAGGCCCGTTCCACAGTGTATTCCGTGAGCTGCTTCTCCTGGCCCTGCTGCCGGAAATACTCCTTGAGCTCCTCCTTCAGGAGCCTGGCCTCCTTCTGGCCCCCGCCGAGACATACCGAGGCGCACCCGCCACAGCCCACGTTCAGGACCGTAGGGTATTCCTGGATCGATTCAACGATCTCCTGGAACGGCTTTCTCTTGATCTTGATCATTGTCACCTCCGCGTAGAGGGGATTGACGGTATCACCCTTCGTCGTAGCGCCGATAAACGCCCTGATCGCGGCATATCCTGCGCGCCAGGCCGATCATGTAGGGAATGTCCACGCCCAGGGGGCAATAGCAGCGCGTACAGAGCACGCACCGATTCCAAACGATATCGCCTATGGAGCGCAGCTCCTGAAGATCCACATTCCCCCTCCTCCTGAACATATATCCTATGGAATGAATCATCTTGTGCGAGGGCATGTACTTTGGATCCCGTCCCCGGGTCTCATAGAGGAAGCAGCTGCTGGCGCACATGCTGCAGTGCGCGCACACCGCAAGGGTGAACCTGATCTGCGCCTTGTTTTGGGCGAGCATCCGACGAATCCGCGTTGGGTCCACTGTCTGAACCTGGGCCATCGCCATCGTTTTCCTCCTTCAGAAACAACCCTCATTCCCGGGCCAACCCGGGCACAACGAAACATGAAAATGCGAGGCGAAGGCGGGTGGACGCTGAAGCGCGGGTTTCATCCCGGGTTTCATCTGGTGAGACCAGCAGCCCCTGAGGGGCAGCACCATAGCCACTCCACGCTCACCACGCATGCCGGTTCCTTGTTCTATGCTTGGCTCTAGCAGGTTGTCGCTTATTGCGGCGCGAACAAGGCCAAGGTGTTATATGAAGCCCAGCGAAGCGCTCCACCCGCCTTCGCCTCGCCTTACAATATTCCTGAAATTCACCAGGCTAAACACATTTTCATAGAAAAAAAGGGAGGTGTATTTCATTTGCCGGCTCCGCTATCGCCAGACCCGACTCCCGGAGACAAAGCTGTATTCACCTGGCAGGAAAAAGCGATAGAGAAAGAAAAAGATCATGTGCACCAGCTTGGTGAAGGGGATGCAGATCAGCATGAGCTCCCCTGCCAGGACATGCACCAGGATCACCGTCTTGTAGGCGAAAAGCTGATGATAGGCAATGAATCCCGTCAGAAAGGGGAGGAAAACGATCAAAAGCAGAAGAAAGTCGTACGCTGTGCTGAGGGCCCGGACCCGCGCGGAAAAGATTCGCCGCAGGAAGAAGAAGATGCAAAAGCCCATGACTCCCACGGTCAGAACATCCGTCACCCCCTCGGCCAGGGAGGGCGGGCTGATTCCCCAGGCCCTTTCGATCATGAGATTGTGGGCCAAAAGCAGGATGGGCGTGAGGATGAGCAGCAGGTGAAAGATGGTGGTCATCACCGCCAGGAAGGGTTCCATCTCCAGCACCGTGCCCCGCAGCCTGACCTTCTTCCTGACACCTTCCGGGGGGCGCAGGGCGTCCACGTCCTTTTGGCGCGGTTTGGGGAAGGATACGTTCAAGGACTCCTTTTCCCTGGTCATCCGGAAAAATCGAAAGACCTGGATTCCGAGCCCCAGAAAAAAAACAATAAAGGCGATGAGCGCAAGCGGGCCAGTGACAAATGCGTACATCCCGTCCCCCACTGCCTTCGAGGTTACCTGAATCTATATGCCGGTAACGATTATACCGGCTGTACGGCCTCCACACCCGGCCAACGCCCATTGTGCAATAACGGCGTCAGATTGCTCACACTGTTCAATCGGTCCTAAAATCTCACCAGGGAAAAGTCAAGTGAGTACGCCGCTTGGCCCAGGGTCATCGGATTTGAATTAACAGACTGAACTAATGGACAAAAATGTAATGATGCAGCCGTCCCCGCTTTCTCCGTTCTCTGTGCACCTCTGTGTCCTCTGTGGTGAAGTGTTATTTACCACAGAGAGCCCAGAGACACACAGAGAAAAGATCAGGGATCCAATCTCTTGAATGCCTGTCTGAGACTTGTCACGAAGAGCAGGCTGGGGCATTAACTATCTGGAAAAATCCCGACACTATGAGGGGATATCTAAATGCGATGACCCTGCCGCTTGGCCCTACTGGCAGTCACGGGCCGGCTGCTCCCGGAGCCAGCGCCACACGGTCAGTGCGAGCCATTCCAAAATCAGGGCCGGATTAACCTGATGCCGCACGATCTCCTCCGCCTTGGCCAGGGCCATGTCCAGACGGGCCCAATACAAGGGGGCCAGGTGACGGCGCAAATATGCCGCCAGAGGCCCGCCATCCTCCCCAAGGTAGGCACGATGCAGCTCCCTCTCCATGGCGAGGAGAATCCGCCCCAGCAGGTGCCTGTCCACGGCCTTCTTTTGACCAGTGTGCTCGAAGAGGCCGGTACCGCTCTGCCAGAAGCGGAGAAGGGACTCCAGCCAGGGAACCACCTCGCTCTCCTCCTCCGGGCCCGTTTGCATCCCCGCTTGGCTCAGAGTGAAGGGATAGCTGCGCGAGACCAGGGTGGACAGCAGGAGATGGCGCTGCGGGGCGAGGAGGACGAAAACGTTTCCGGAAAGGGGCTCCTCCAGGGATTTCAACAGGGCATTCGCCGCGGGGACGGTAAGCTCCTGGGCCTCGCTGAAGAGGACCACGCGGTAGGCCTCATAGGGCTTGTCCGCCAAAACCTGTCGCAAGGGACGCACGTCGTCCACCTTGATCGAGTCCTCCTGCCCCCGGAAAACATAGAGATCCCTGTAGGACTCCCTGCCGATCTGCCGGCAGGTGGGGCAATCGCCGCAGGGATCGCCGCTGGAGCAATTGAGCAGGGCCGCCCAGAACAGCCCGAGCTCCTCCCTCTGCTCACGGCTGCCTCCCTCCAGCAGAAGGACATTGGGCGGCGTGTTCCCCAGCCGTCTCAGATAGGAGATGATCCGCTTCTGGCTTGCGGCGTGGCTGAGTGTTTCCTGCATAGGCGCATCCGGGACGAGATTATCAGGCAATCGCTGGAATCAGCTCCTTCCAGAGGGGAACAGGCTAGCGGATCAGTGTCTGTTCCCTGCCCGGTCCCACGGAGATATATCCCACCTTGACCCCCAGATTGTCCTCGATGAACTGGATATAGTCCCTGGCGGCACGGGGAAGACCGTCCCAGGACCGCACCCCGGAAATATCCTCCTGCCATCCGTCCAGGCGAGTATACACCGGCTTCACCTCCTGGAGGCCGCCCTCCTTTTGGGGGGGATGGCTCAAACGGGCGCCCTCGTGCTCGTATTCCGTGCAGACCCGGATCTCGTTGAGCCCGCCCAGGACATCGAGCTTGGTAATGGCCAAGCTCGTCGGGGTGTTCAGCCGCACCGCCTCCCGGAGGCACACGAGATCGAGCCAGCCGCAGCGCCGCTGCCTGCCGGTGGTCGCGCCGTATTCCGCCCCCCTCTCCTGCATGTGGGCCCCGGCCCCGTCCTCGATTTCCGTGGGGTGGGGCCCTCCGCCAACGCGGGTGGTGTAGGCCTTGACCACCGCTACCACCTCGTCGATGGCGAACATCCCGCAGCCGCTTCCCGCCGCGGCGTTGCCCGAGACGGTGTTGGAGGAGGTCACGTAGGGGAAGGTCCCGTGATCCACGTCCAGAAGGGTCCCCTGCGCCCCTTCGAAGAGAATGTTTTGCTCCGCGTCCCGGGC
>JAIPDU010000020.1 GCA_021737525.1 Desulfohalobiaceae bacterium
CACCTGAGCGGACCGAGCCCCAACAAAGCCCGAGACCTCTCTGCACCCGCCCCTTCCGCAGACAAACAAAAGGGCCCTGTCCGGCTTTCCACCGCACAGGGCCCTGGTTCAATCAAGCAGCCCGCACCGCGACAGCTAGCTAGCACCGCTCCCTTGGGCCATATCCCCTTTTTCCTCCTCCCCGGGAACCTCCTGCAGCGTATTCTTGCCCGTAACCACGGGCCATACTTCGTCAATATGCTCCACCGTCTTCAATTCCACGTTCTTCCTGAGCTCCGCGGGGATCTCCTGAAAGTCCTTGTAGTTCTTGGCCGGCAGGACCACCGTCTTGATCCCCGCGGCCGAGGCGGCGAGGATTTTTTCCTTGATCCCGCCCACCGGGAGCACGCGTCCCCTGAGGGTAATCTCCCCGGTGACCGCGACCTCGTTGCTCAGGGAAATGCCGGTCAGGGAGGACAGAAGGGCCATGACCAGGGTCACCCCGGCCGAGGGCCCCTCCTTGGGGGTCGCCCCGGAGGGCACGTGGATATGGATATCCTTTTTCTCCGCGAAATCAGTGTCCACACCCAGGCTCTTCGCCCTGGACCGGGCGTAGCTCAGAGCGGCCTGGGCGCTCTCCTTCATGACCTCTCCCAGCTGACCGGTGGTGATCAGCTTGCCCTTGCCGGGCATGGTGGAGACCTCCACATGGAGGAGCTCACCCCCGGCGGCGGTCCAGGCCAGACCCAGGGCCACTCCTGGCAACAGCTCCTTCTCCTTCTCCTCTTCCTGGTAGCGCGGAACCCCGAGGTATTTGTGCACATTGCCGGGCAGGACCCGGAACTGCTTTTTCTCCGTGCCCTCGGCCACCTCGCGGGCGATCTTGCGGCAGATGGAGGCGAGCTCCCGCTCCAGGTTCCGCAGCCCGGCCTCCTGGGTATAGCTGCGGATCACCGTGGCAATGGCCTTGGAGGTGATGGACACCTGGTTCTCCTTCAAGCCGTTGTCCTTGATCTGCCTGGGCATGATGAATCGCTGGGCGATCTTCACCTTCTCCTGCTCGGTGTACCCGGGAATGCGGATCACCTCCATCCGGTCCAACAGGGCAGGGGGAATGGTGTCCAGGATGTTGGCCGTGCAGACGAACATCACCTTGGACAGATCGAAGGGCACATTGAGGTAGTGATCGGTGAAGTTGTGATTCTGCTCCGGATCCAGGACCTCCAACAGGGCGGAGGAGGGATCGCCCCGGAAATCGGCCCCGACCTTGTCGATCTCGTCCAGCATGAATACCGGATTCCTGGTCCCGGCTTCCCGGACGCTCTGAATGATCCTGCCCGGCATGGAGCCGATGTAGGTCCTTCTGTGACCCCTGATCTCCGCCTCGTCGCGCATTCCGCCCAGGGAGATGCGGACGAACTTCCGGTTCAGGCTGCGCGCTATGGACTTGCCCAGCGAGGTCTTGCCCACCCCGGGCGGACCCACGAAGCACAGAATGGGGCCCTTCATCTTGGGATTGAGCTTGCGCACGCTCAGGTATTCCAGGATGCGTTCCTTGACCTTCTCCAGATCGTAGTGGTCAGCCTCCAGGATGTCCTTGGCCTTGTTGATGTCCAGCTGGTCCCTGGACTGCTTCTTCCAGGGCAGCTCCACCATCCAGTCCAGGTAGTTCCGGATGACCGTGGCCTCGGAGGAGTCCGGGTGCATGCTCTCCAGCCGCTTGAACTGCTTGCGGGCCTCCTTCTTCACCTCCTTGGGCATGCCGGACTTTTCGATGGCGCTGCGCAGCTCCTCGAACTCCTCCTCCTCGGTTTCGTCCTCGCCCAGCTCGGATTTGATGGCCTTGAGCTGTTCCCGGAGGAAGAACTCCTTCTGGGCCTTGTCCATCCCTTCCTTGGCCATGTTCTGAATCTTGCTCTGCAGCGAGGCCACCTCCACTTCCTTGAGCAGCTGCTGGTTCACCATTCGCAGCCGTTCCATGGGATCGTGGCACTCCAGGATCCCCTGGGCCATCTCCGTGTTCATGCGCAGATTGGAGGCGATGAGATCGGCCAGCTTGCCCGGCTCCTCCACGCTGTTCAAAACGGTCATGATCTCGGTGGAGTCCATCCCCCGCAGGGAAATGATCTTTTCCGTCTGCTCCCGGGCGGTCCGCATCTGAGCCTCTTCGTCGTTCCCGATCTCGGTGACCGCCTCCTCCTGGATGGGCTCGACGACCACCTCGGTATAGGGGTCCTCCTGCAGCACCTGGTCCAGGTTGGCCCGAGACAGGCCCTGCACCAGGATCTTCAGCCTGCCGTCGGGCATCTTGAGCATCCGCATGATCATGGCCACGGTGCCCACTTGGTGGATGTCGTCGATACCGGGATCCTCCACCTGTTCATTCCTCTGGGTACAGATGAAGATATAGCGGTTGTTGTTCAGGGCGGCCTCGATGGCCTTGACCGACTTGTCCCTGGCCACGAACAGGGGCAGAATCATGTAGTTGAACACAACAATGTCCCGCACCGCCAAGAGGGGCATCTGCGTGGGAAAATCCGTACTCGAGGCTTCAGATTCCTCGTCCTCTCCGACGATGGTGGACTGAATGGTAATATCCTGACCCGGGTCCTCGGACCCGTTGTCCTCTTGTTCGTCCATGCTCTGAGCCTCCAGCCACAGCTTGTCTCTGCTCATGCCATCATCTCCTCGTATCTAATATATTCGCTGTATCGTAACTATTCAGCACTTCTCCGGACCCGGCGTAAATGTTCACGCTTTCGCAAGGTGGTGCACAGCGCTGTTCTAAATATAAGACATCCGCGCCGCTCGACAACCCCCCAGGGCTAAAGGTCCCGTTCGCGGCGAGTTGTTCCGCGGCTGGAGGCAGGGCTTTCAGGTATCCTTTCCAGTGGGAAGGAGACCTTCGCCGCGCAGACTGCGGTGGGTCTCTTCGGCCACGACAAGATGATCCAGCACCCGGATCCCCAGCTCGGAGGCAAGGTTCTGCAGCCTCCGGGTAAGCTCCAGATCCTGCCCCGAAGGGGTGGGGTCCCCGCCGGGATGATTGTGGACCAGAATCAGTGCGGAAGCCTTGTATTCCAGCGCGGGAGTGAGCACCTCCCTGGCCTGGATGGGAACATGGTCCACACTGCCCTGTCGCAGCTCATGGAAGGTGATAAGACGGTTCTTGTTGTCCAAGAGGGCCGCCCAGAGGCTTTCCACCGGCTCGTACCCCAGCCTGCGCCGCGCGGCTTCCGCCACGCGCTCAGGGCAGTCCACTCGTGTCCTGGGCCTCAGATCCTGCTGTTCCATACGGGCCCAGAACTCTCGCCAAAGGGCCCAGAAAGACTCCAGACCGGAGCCGAATCCCGGAACCTCCCTGAGCTCGCGCGGATCGGCGGCAAGGATTCCCTTCAGATTCCCAAAGCGATGCAGCAGCTCCTTGGCCAGGGTTTTGGTGTCCCGTCTGGGCAGGGCATAGGTCAAAAGGAGCTCCAGGATCTCGTAGTCCTCCATCCGGTCTCCGCACTTCCGGAAGCGTTCCCTGAGCCGACTCCTGTGACCGTGATAGTGCGGGGCATCGTTCATTTCCAGCCATCCGCGGGTAGCCCGGATCATGCCGGGATTTCGAATAATACGCTTATTGAATCAGATCCGCGAAAGCCACCACGGGTTTTTTCCTACCTAAAGCGTATCGAATAAAGCTCTGAAAAAGGGGCCATACCGGCGCTATTCACCGCACTTTCCGCGCCACTGGGCTGCGTGCGGGAGAAAGGGGAAAATACGGATCAAGGCGAGGCTCCAGGGCGAATCCTTGACGGACTGCACAGTCCCCTGGCTTTTCCTGAACTGTTCGGCTCAGGTCCTTTGGCCCCGTTGCCCGGAAAAGGCCGCCTCGAGATTGACCACCAGCATATCCAGGGCCTGGAGTTGGGACCATTCTCCGGATTTGAATCCTGTCTCCGCTTCCAGAACATGGGACCACAATCCACTGAGCCCTGCAAGCCCCATGGATCTGGCCAGCTGGAGCTTCTCCCTTTTAACGGACGCCGGAAGACGCACCTCCTCGCCGCAGAGCAGCTGCCACAGGATCCTCGCCTCGCGCAGGATAAGGTGCAGAAAGGGCAAGAACGCAGCGGAGTCGCTCCCCATCTGTCCCTGGATGATCCGCTTCCACACCGTAAGTTTCTCCCCCCGCTGCATGCTCCGCAGGAAGGCGAACACATCCGTCTCCGGCTCCACGCTGAGCAGGCCCGCTTCCTGGGAGCCCAATTCCCTGCTCTCCCAGGCCCACAGCTCGAGCTTGTCCAGCTCGCCCTTGACCAGGGCGGCATCCAGGGGAAGCGCATCCAGGGCCCTTTGCATAAAGTCCCGCCGGACCCGGATCCCCCGCTTGTCGGCCCACTCCTGGATATACCGGCGCAACCCGGCCTGGTCCAGGCCCCGGGTCTGCCAGATCCATCCCTTGCTCTTGGCCAGCTGCCAGCATTTGAGACGGGAGAGCCCGGCCGGAATGGGCGGCTTGTTTCCGCTCCACTCCGTCTCGATGCAGAAAATGGGCCACACCTGACGACGATGCCGGTTCAAAAGGCTGCTCAGGGATTTCCAGGAGGGAGTGGCGAGTTTTTCGCTGCGCCGCAGGAGAAGGGCTGTGGTCTGGCCCGTGAGGGATCGTTGGTGAAAATGGGCCCAGTAGGCCTCGGGCAGCTCCTCGTCCGCCCAGAAGGTCTTCATTCGGCAGTCCGGCTCGTGCCGGTCGAGATCCAGCCGAATGTGCTCCAGAAGCAGCTCCGGGTCGGGGCATATACAGAATGTGAATCCGGGCCGCGACATGGTAAATGGACCGTCCTCACCCGCCCGGGCGGATTACTCCGGGGCATTTTGCCTCCTCCCCGTCCGGAAGCTCTTCTTTCCGGACGGGGAGGAGGCACATTGCTTCTTGGGGCAAAAGGAGACGCAAGAAAATACAAAGTGAGTGCCGGGCCCGCGTGACAAGCGTTAGAAAATCCGGAACCGGAGCTGCGAAGTGAAAAAATACCACGCGAAGGATTTTCATATGCCTTTATCGGACACGACACTAAAACCCCTGCACAAGCTGGTTGGCCAGTTTTTCCGCGGCCAAGCGGACCACTCGGCTTTTTGCTTCATCCCTCTCGGATTGCTGGGCATAGGACTCCCGGACGGTCAGCTCCCTGGACTCCCAGACAAGGGCGTCATCCTCGCTCTGGAAGATGCGCCCCTGGAAGCGCAGAACCGCCTCGAAGCGCACGGTCTCCTGCTCGGGGTTCTCCAGCTTGCTTGAGCTGCTGAAGGACATGATCCGCACCTGAAGCTGACCCTCGGCCCGCTCACGGGGGACCCACTGCACATCCCCCCTCTGGGTGAACTCGTTGCGGATGCTCGTGCGGAGCCGGGACTCCAGCTGGGGCTCAGTGGTGGGATCCTCGATCTCCCCCAGGTAGAGCCGTTCCATATTGCGGGGCAGGTCCAGAGGGGCAGCGGAGCTGAAATGATAGCCACAGGCCGAGAGCAGCAGGGCCATCCCCGCGATGAAGACGGCGATTCCTCTAGGTGAGCACAACATTGACCAGCTTCCCCGGAACGACCACGACTTTCTTGATCTCTTTGCCCTCCAGGTGACGTTTCACGTTCTCCTGGTCCAGGGCGGCCTGCTTGATCTGCTCCTCGTCCGCGTCCGGGGCCACGGAGATCCTGCCCCGAAGCTTGCCGTTCACCTGGACCACGATGAGGACCTCATCCTGTTTGAGGGCCTCGGGATCGTATTCCGGCCACTGGGCCTGGGCCAGGTGGCTTGCGTACCCCATCTGCGACCACAGCTCCTCGCAGATGTGCGGGGTCATGGGATAAAGCCCCAGAAGGGCCGTGGACCAAGCCGAGGAGAGCGCTGCCGGATCTCCCTCCCCGGAGCCCAGATCCTCCTTCCGGGAGCTGATCTCGTTAACCAGCTCCATAACCGAGGCGATGGCGGTATTGAACTGAAAGCGGTCCTCGATGTCCCGGGTAATGCGGTGCATGGTGCTGTGTTCCTTCCGCCGCAGGTCCCGCGCGGCCCGGGACAGCTCCATTCCCTCCATCCGGGCGCAGGCGCCCACCGGCCGAAGCTCGTTCCGCATCTCCCCGCCCAGGCGCCACATGCGGTGCAGGAACCTGTGCGCCCCTTCCACGCCCTGGTCGTTCCAGTCCAGGTCCTTTTCCGGAGGGGAGGCGAAAAGGGTAAAGAGCCGGGTGGTGTCCGCGCCGAAGCGCTGCAGCATATCCCCGGGATCCACGACGTTGCCCTTGGACTTGCTCATCTTGGCCCCGTCCTTGAGGACCATGCCCTGGGTCAGCAACTGGGCGAAGGGCTCGTCGATCCCCATGTATCCCAGGTCGCGCAGGGCCTTGGTGAAGAAACGGGCGTAGAGCAGATGCAGCACCGCATGCTCGATCCCGCCGATATACTGATCCACCGGGAGCCAATAGTCCAGGGCCCGGCGATGGAAGGGAGCGCCGTGCTCCCGGGCCCGGGTGTAGCGCGCGAAATACCAGCTCGACTCCACAAAGGTGTCCATGGTGTCCGTTTCCCGCTGCGCGGGACCGCCGCAGGCGGGGCACGAGGTGTGCACGAAGGCCTCGCTGTCCGCAAGGGAAGCTCCCCCCTCGGCCTGCATGCTCACATCCAGGGGGAGCTCCACCGGAAGGTCCTCCTCCGGAACCGGCTGCTCCCCGCAGCGCTCGCAGTAGACCACCGGAATGGGGGCGCCCCAGTAGCGCTGTCTGGAAATATTCCAGTCCCGCAGTCTGTACTGGACCGACTTCCGACCCAGCCCCATGGTCTCCAGCTCAGCGGTGATGGCCTCCTTTGCGGACTCGAAATACATGTCGGAGAACCTGCCCGAGCGGACCAGAAAGCCCGGTCCGGGGTAGGCCTGCTCCATCTCCGGATTCTCCAGATCCTCGCCGCTTTCGGGCCGGACAACACAGCGAATGGGCAATCCGTACTTCCGGGCGAACTCGAAATCCCTCTGGTCGTGGCCCGGGACCGCCATGACCGCGCCGGTCCCGTATTCCATGAGCACGAAATTGGCCACGTAGATGGGCATGGATTCCCCGGTCATGGGATTGCGGCAGTAGGCGCCGGTAAAAACCCCGACCTTCTCCCCCTCCTCGGACTCGCGGCTGTGGGGATCCTCCTCGCGCATGCGCTCCGCTTCCCGCAGGACGCGTTCCCGATCCCCGCCTTCCGGAAGGAGCTGCTCCAGCCGGGGATACTCCGGTGCCAGGCTCATGAAGGTCGCCCCGAACAGGGTGTCCGGCCTGGTGGTGAAGACCCTGATGCTCTCCTCCGAGCCCTGGACCGGAAAGTCGATCTCCGCGCCCTCGCTGCGGCCGATCCAATTGCGCTGCATGGCGATCACCCGCTCCGGCCAGCCCTGTTGCAGGGTGTCCAGATCCCGGAGCAGCTCTTCCGCATACTCGGTAATCCGGATAAACCACTGCTTCAGGGAGCGCTCCTGGACCTTGGAGTCGCAGCGCCAGCACTGCCCGTCCTCCACCTGCTCGTTGGCCAGGACGGTTCGACAGCTGGGACACCAATTGACCGGGGCGGTCCTGCGATAGACCAACCCCCGCTGCCAGAGCTGGAGGAAAAAGAGCTGCTCCCAGCGGTAGTACTCCGGATCGCAGGTGGCGAACTCCCGATCCCAGTCCAGGGAATAGCCCAGGCGTTTGAGTTGATCCCGCATTTCATCGATATTGGCGTAGGTCCATTCCGCGGGATGGGTTCCGTGCTCGATCGCCGCGTTCTCCGCCGGGAGGCCGAAGGCGTCCCAGCCCATGGGATGCAGGACGTTGTATCCGCTCATCCACATATAGCGGGCGATCACGTCGCCGATGGTGTAGACCCGGACATGCCCCATGTGGATCCGGCCGGAAGGATAGGGGAACATCTCCAGGACATAGTACTTGCTTCTGTCCGGATCCTCCCTGGCGGCGAAATACTTCGCCTCCTCCCAGATCGCTTGCCACTTGCGCTCCACCTCAGCCGGGCTGTAATCCTGCATGCGCAATGTCCTCGCCTCGTTGTCCGTTTAACGTCCTGCTAATGTCGTGTCCGACAAAAAAAGCATAATCAATAATCGGTTGAAAGATCTTTTGCAGAAATCCATCGCGGGGTATTTTTTAACTATTCAGCGTAGGTTCTGTCGATTTTCTTCGCTCGTCACGTGGGGGAAACCCGACCGTGATAATGCTCGCGCTTTGGAAAAAACTGATATTTATCTCACTTAGAATGGCGTAAGGAATCTGCAACCACGAAGAGTCGGGTGGGGGCAGGGATGCCCCCGCGTGACGAGCGTTAGAAAATCCAGAACCGGAGCTGCGAAGTTAAAAAATACCCCGCGATGGATTTTTTTATTCTTATTTCACGGACACGACTAGTCCGCGCCCACTGGCTCGGGCTCTTGCCCGTCGTCCTCGCTCGTCTTGAGCTGCCCTGTCCTGATCTTTTCCGCAGCTGCGTCCAGGATGCCGTTTACAAAGCGGCTCGACTTCTCGTCCCCGAATTTCTTGCTCAGCTCGATCCCTTCGTTGATCCCCACTTTCACCGGAATATCGTAACGGTAGAGCATCTCGTACAGAGCGAGACGGAGTATGGTCAGCTCGATGCGCGCAATCCGGTCCAAGCGCCAGTTTTGGGAGAAGCCCATGATCACCTCGTCCAGCTCCTCCAGGTTGTCCACGACCCCGGAAATAAGCCCCCAGGCAAAGGAGTTGGCCAATTCGCTCCGGGGCCCGCTCTCGCGCACCTTCACGAAATTCTCAAAGGTCTTTTGCACGCATTCCTTTTGGGGCTCGGGAGAAAAATTGCATCCGAAAAGGACCTGGAAGGCCCTTTCCCGGCCCTGTCTTCTGGGACTCTTTTTGCTTTTGCTCATGCCTTCCGACCTATGCCCGGTGTAATCCCCGGGCAATGTTTGTCCCGTCCCTTTACCTGATAGTTTGAGCTTTTTGCAGCAACCCGGCAATCGGGAGATTCGTGGCGCATTGCTAAATCTGGGCCAGCACCCGCACCGTCTCCAGAACCGCGTGAGCCGCTTCCGCGCCCTTGTTGCCCGCCTTGCTTCCGGCCCGCTCTATGGCCTGCTCCAAGCTGTCCGTGGTCAGGATGCCGTAGCCCACGGGCACGCCGTACTGGATGGATACGTTGGCCAGCCCCTTGCTCACTTCTGCGGCAACGTAGTCGAAATGCGGCGTGGCACCCCGGATGATCGCTCCCAGACAGATAATGCCGTCGTAGCCGCCCTTGTCCATGAGCTTCTTGACCACCACCGGCATCTCGAAGGAGCCGGGGACCCGGATCAGCTCCAGCTGGGAACGATCCGCGCCGTGCCGGACCAGATAATCCTCCGCCCCGTTGATCAGCCTATCCACGATGAAGTCGTTGAACCGGCTCGCCACTAGCGCGAACCTGAGGCCCTCCGCCCGGAGCTGTCCCTCTATGGCTTCAAGCTGACTCATGTCCGCCTCCTTGCTCCTGGGCCGTTTCTTCGCTGACCTGCAGCATATGACCCATTTTTTCCTTCTTGGCCCGCAGATACATCTTATTGTTCTCGTTGACCGGGCACTCCGTGGCCACGCGTTCCGTCACCTCCACCCCATAGCCCTCCAGGCCCACGATCTTCTTGGGATTGTTGGTGATGAGCCGCATCTTCCGAACGCCCAGATGGACCAGTATCTGGGCCCCGATCCCGTATTCGCGCAGGTCGGGGTTGAATCCCAGGGCGAGGTTGGCCTCCACCGTGTCCTTGCCCTCGTCCTGGAGGTGATAGGCCTTGATCTTGTTCCCCAGGCCGATTCCCCGGCCCTCCTGCCGCATATAGAGCAGGATCCCCTGCCCCTCGCGCGCGATCATGGCCATGGATTCCTGCAGTTGGGATCCGCAGTCGCAGCGCTGGCTGCCGAAGACGTCCCCGGTGAGGCACTCGCTGTGCACCCGGACCAACACGGAGTCCTCCTCCCTGATCTCGCCCTTGACCAGGGCGATATGGGTGAACTCGTCCGTCTGGCTCTTGTAGGCCACCGCGCGGAAATAGCCGTGACGCGTGGGCAGCTGGGCCTCCCCCACCTGCTCCACCAGGGAGTCGAACTTGGAGCGGTAGGCGATCATGTCCTCGATGGTGGCGATATTCAGGCCGCTCTCCGCGGAGAACCTCTCCAGATCGGGCATGCGGGCCATGGTTCCGTCGTCGCACATGATCTCGCAGATCACGGCCGCGGGCTTGAGTCCCGCCAGCCTGGCCAAATCCACGCTCCCCTCGGTCTGTCCGGCCCGGACGAGCACCCCTCCTTCCCGGGCCCGCAGGGGAAAGACGTGGCCCGGCGTGGAGATATCCTCCGGGCCGCTGTCGTCATGGACCGCCTTCCGGATCGTGGTGGCCCGGTCATGGGCGGAGATCCCCGTGGTCACACCTTCCGCCGCCTCGATGGACACGGTGAAGGCCGTCCCGAAGCGGGATTCGTTCCGGCGCGGCTGCATGGGCAACTGGAGCGTCTCCACCCGTTCCGGCCCCAGGGCCAGACAGATCAGGCCCCTGCCGTACTTGGCCATGAAGTTGATGGCCTCGGGAGTCACGTGCTCTGCCGCAATGACCAGATCGCCCTCGTTCTCCCGATCCTCGTCGTCCACCAGGATCACCATGCGCCCCTGCCGGATATCCTCTATGGCTTCCTCTACCTTGCAAACTCCCATAATTCTCTCCGTGATATCAGAGGTCAGAGATCGGAGGTCGGAGGTCGGATCAAGATGAACATTCCGAGATCCCGAACTCCATGGGCTTTCGGTCATCCTCGAACACTCTTCCGTTTCTTCTTCTCCGTTGCTCCCCCCGGGAACCTCAACCCTTCTGCCTCGCTTTTCCTGCCGTGATGCCCTGTCCTCTGAGATCGTTCCCTGTTCTCTCTGTCCTCCGATCTCCGACTTCAGACCTCCGATCTCCGACCTTTGTCCTCTGTCTACTGGAAACCGTATCTTTGCAGAAAATCCCAGGAAATCCCCTCTTCCTCGCCCTCCCCGCTCCACGGGCCGAGCATGCGCCGAACGTACTTCCCGATGATATCGAACTCGAGGTTCACCTGCACGGCGCGGGCCCATTTCGCGGCTGTGGTCTGATCAAAGGTGGCGGGAATGAGGTTCACTTCCAGAAAGCCGGCCCCGCAACGGGTGATGGTCAGACTGATCCCGTCCAGGGCAACGGACCCCTTGTCCACGACCAGAGCGGACCAGGAGCGGGGAAAAACGATGCGCACCTTCCTGGATTCCCCAGCGGTGACGACGGATTCCACCTCTCCCAGGCAGTCCACATGACCGCTCACGAAGTGTCCCCCCATCCGGTCCCCCACAGCCAGGGCCCGTTCCAGATTGACCTGGTCACCTCGCTGCAGACGGCCCAGATTGGTCGCCGCCAGGGTCTCCTGCGAGGCGTAGGCAGCGAAGCCCTCGCCCGCGAAGGATTCCGCGGTGAGGCACGCGCCGTTGACGCTGATGCTCTCTCCCCGCCGCAAATCGGCGAAGGAATCGCTGGGCACGATCCACAGCCGCGCCTCCTTCCCCCGCCGCCGGATTTCCGTCAGCTGGCCCGTGGTTTCGATAAGGCCGGTAAACACGAATCACTCCCCGCGCGACGGATTGCCGCTCTGCTGCCTGTTATCCTCTTCAGGGGACGGCAACAGGGTTATCTTAAGGTCACGACCGATCCCGCGATAATCCACAATCCGGTAGGAAAGCGCCTGCTGCATCTCCTCCACGGATCTGCCGGCGAAGGCGCTGCGGCCCTGTTCGTCACCCAGGATCCTGGGGGCCAGGAAATAAACGATCTCGTCCGCCAGGCCCTGCTGGCAGAGACTCAGGGCCAGATGTCCCCCGCCCTCGCACAGGAGATAATAGCAGGCATGCTCCCGGTACAAACGCCTGAGCCCGCTCGCCAGGTCGAATCCGCAACCGGAGAGACCCTCCAGGGGCCAGACCCCGACTCCGAGGGACCTGAGCCGCTCCGCTGCGTTTCCCTCGGCCTGCCCGGGCGTGGTCCAGATGATGGTCTCCCCCGGCCTGTTGCGGAGGAGGAAGAGACCGTCCTCCGGATCCGGGAGGCGGCTGGTGGCCACCACCGCAAGCTTTCCCTGGCTCGTCTGCTCCTGCCCGCCTCCGCGGGGCGTGAGTTGCGGATCGTCCTCGTACAGGGTATTGCCGCCCACGAGCACCGCCTGGGAGCCCTGTCGAAGACGATGCACCTCCTGCCGGGCCTCGCGGGAGCTCACCCAGGCCGAGTCGCCGCTTCGGGTGGCGATCCGGCCGTCCAGGGTCGCGGCCAGCTTGAGCCGAACATGGGGACGCTCTTGCACATGCCAGCACTCGAAGTCGCGGATGAGATCGCGGCAGGCCTGCTCCGCGATCCCCGTCTCCACCAGGACCCCGCTTTCGCGCAGGAACTGCGCTCCCCCGCCCCTGGCCCTGGGGTTGGGATCGGCGGTTCCCACATAGACCCGCTCAATGCCGGCATCCAGGATGGCCCGCGTGCAAGGGGGCGTCGCTCCGTGGTGATTGCATGGCTCCAGGGTAACAAAAAGGCTGGCTCCCCGGGGATCGCGCCCAGCCTCGCGAGCGCTTTCCAAAGCCATGACTTCGGCGTGCGGCCTCCCGCGGGCCTCGTGCCAACCCTGGCCGATGACCTCGCCGTTCTTGACCAGCACGGCGCCGACACAGGGATTGGGCGCGGTATTTCCCCGCCCCTTTCGGGCCAGGCTCGCAGCCCGGTGCATCAAGTCCCTGCTAGACATTTCCCTTCTCGCGGCCCCGCTCCGGGATGTCCCAGACAAGCCATATCCCGGAACGGAAAAGGTCCGGATCCGGATCGAAAAACCTGTCAGTCCGCACCGCGAAGCTCCGGAGCGTAGCTCAACCGCTGGTACTCGATTCCCGCCTCGTCCAGAAAGGCGCGGGACAAGTCGTCCGGGTATCCCCGGGAAAAGTAGACGGCCCGAATCCGGCAGTTGATGAGCATTTTGCTGCAGATAAGGCAGGGCTGGTCCGTACAGTAGATCGTCGCTCCGGTGAGGGGAACGCCGTGCACCGCCGCCTGAATGATCACGTTTTGCTCCGCGTGCAGCCCCCGGCACAATTCGTGGCGCTCCCCAGAGGGAACGCCCATGTCCTCGCGCATGCACCCCACATCCAGGCAGTGGGCAATGCCGGAAGGGGCGCCGTTGTACCCCGTGGCCAGAATGCGCTTGTCCAGGACCGCCACGGCACCCACGGCCCGGCGAAGGCAGGTGGAGCGCTCTGCCACCAGCGCGGCGATGCGCATGAAATATTCGGACCAGGACAGTCTCTGGGGCATGGCATTAGAGAGCAGGGGAGTCACCCCTGGTAGCGTTTAAACAGGATGCAGGCGTTGGTCCCTCCGAATCCGAAGGAGTTGCACAGGGCGTATTCGCATTGCTTCTCCCGGGTGCCCTGGGCCACGTAATCCAGGTCGCACTCCGGATCCGGATACTCCAGATTGATCGTACCCGGGATCTTTCCCTCGTACAGGGTCTTGACGCTGAAAACGCTCTCCACGCCTCCGGCGGCTCCGAGCATATGCCCGATCATGGACTTGTTCGCGGTCACGCTCATGGAATAGGCATGATCCCCGAAGACGCTCTTGATCGCGCGCGTCTCGGCCACGTCGTTCATCGGAGTGGAGGTCCCGTGGGCGTTGATATGATCCACGTCGGAGGGGGAGACCTCCGCCTCCTTGAGCGCGGCCCGCATGGCCGAAGCCATCCCCTGTCCGGATTCGTCCGGAGCGGTCATGTGATGGGCATCAGCCGAGGCACCGAATCCGCAGACCTCGCCATAGATGGTCGCCCCGCGCTCCAAGGCCTGATCCAGGGTCTCCAGGAGGAGCATTCCCCCGCCCTCGGCGATCAGAAAGCCGTCCCTGTCCCTGTCGAAGGGGCGGGATGCCCTCTCCGGATCGTCGTTCCGGGTGGAGAGAGCCTTCATGGCGTTGAATCCGGAAACGGCCATGGGGGTGATGGTGGACTCCACGCCGCCGCAGATCATGGCCCGGACCCGGTTCAGCTTGAGATCGGAAAAGGCGTATCCGATGCTGTGCACACCCGAGGCGCAGGCCGAGGTGGTCACCATGTTCGGCCCCTTGGCCCGGGTGAAGATGGCGATCTGACCCGCGGCGATATTGGAGATGAGCTTGGGGATGTAGAAGGGCGAGATCCGGCCCGGGCCCTTGTGCATCAGGCGGGTGTGAAACTCCTCGATGGTTTCCAGCCCGCCCAGGCCGCAGCCGAGCACAATCCCCACCTCCTCCTCCATGTCCTTCGTAATCTCGAATCCCGCCTGTTCCAGGAGCATCAGGGCCCCGGCAACGGCGTACTGATTGAAGCGATCCATGCGCTGGGCCTGTTTCCTGGTCATGAAGTCTTCCGCATTGAAGCCCTTCACCTCCCCGGCGATCTTCGTGGCGTATTCGCCGGAGTCGAATCGGGTAATGGGCGCGATTCCGGATCTCCCGGACAGAAGATTGGCCCAGCTCGTCTCCAGATCTCCCCCGATGGGGGTAATTGCCGACACACCGGTTACAACCACTCGCTTTCCTATCATAAGACCACGCTTTGGCTACTGGACAG
>JAIPDU010000021.1 GCA_021737525.1 Desulfohalobiaceae bacterium
CAAGGTAATGGTCCTGGCAAGCTGGAAGATGTGAATGTCAAAGATGATGGTACTGTGCAGGCTGTTTATTCCAATGGCGAAACCGAGGATGAATATCAGCTGCGTTTAGCTCAGTTTGCCAATGAGGGTGCTCTGCAACGCGAGGGGAACAACCTCTACTCAGCACCGGATGCTGCCGGAAAAACGGAAGGCTGGCCTGGATCCGGCTCCTCCGTGGGCACCATCCGCTCCAATTCCCTGGAGCAGTCCAATGTGGACATCGCCAAGCAGTTCACGGACATGATCACCACCCAGAGGGCCTATCAGGCCAACTCCAGGGTGATCTCCACCACCAAGGACATGCTCCAGGAAGTGATCAATTTGACACGGTAATCCGGCCCTAGGGATGACACGGGGTCAAAATCGTGACCATTTGGGCCGGTCCAAGTTTCTGGATCGGCCTTTTTCGTCCCTGAAGCCCCTCGGGGTGTCGGAGCCGGAGCTCAAAGGGATCCGGTCTCTTTCACCTGGCATGTTCCTTGCTTTTGGGGTGCAGGACAACAGACCGAACAGGACGGGCTATGGATTTCGCGACATTCATCGGTTTAGCCGGCGCCTTCGGATTGATGGTTCTGGCCATCGTGACCGGGGGAAGCTTTATCATCTTCCTGGATCCCCAGGCCCTGATGGTGGTTGCGGGAGGGACGTTCGGGGCCTGCATGGTCCAGTATCCCTTCAAGGACGTGGCCAGCGCCCTGTCCGTGGGCAAGAACGCCTTTTTCTACAAGGAGACGCCACCGAACAAGATCATCGAGCGCTTGATCCGCTTCGCCAACGTGGCCCGCAAGGAAGGGCTTTTGTCCCTGGAGAACAGCATCAGCGAGGTCAAGGACGACGCCTTCTTCGCCAAGGGGCTGCAAATGGCCGCGGACGGGCAGGACCCGGATACCATGCGGGATATGCTGGACAAGGAAGTGGATCACATCGAGGAGCGCCACGAGCGGGGCGCGGACATCTTTACCGCCCTGGGGGGATACGCCCCGGCCATGGGCATGGTGGGCACCCTGATCGGACTGGTCCAGATGCTGCGCAACCTGGATGACCCCTCGGCCATCGGACCGGCCATGGCCATGGCCCTGTTGACCACGCTCTACGGAACGGTCATGGGCAATATCATTTTCCATCCCATGGCGGGCAAGCTCAAGAACCGGTCCCAGTCGGAGATCCTGAAGAAGACCCTGATCATCGAGGGCATCCATTCCATTCTTGTGGGGGAGAATCCGCGGATCATGGAACAGAAGCTGCATGCCTATCTCTCTCCCAAGCAGCGCACGAGCAATTTCCGCTGAGCGGGCTCGTTGTCACCTGTGACCGAGCCGGCCAGGACGAGCCCAATCTGATCCGGAGGCCCTGAGCCGCCAGGCAGTTTCTGACTTTCCCGGAGGCCGCAAGCAGTTATGGCCAGGAAGAACAAGAAGAAAATGGACGGAGGAGGCGGAGTCGGGGCCTGGATGATGACCTACAGTGATATGGTCACCCTGCTCCTGACCTTTTTCGTTCTGCTCATTTCCATGTCCACAATCGACGAGATCAAGTTCGACAAGGCGGCCGGATCGCTGCGAGGGGCCTTCGGGGTCTTTCAGCAGGTGGGGGACGACCAGGTCCAGTCCTCGCAGACCACGACCATTGCCCCGGTGAAGAACGAGGCGGTGCAGAGGGTCTACAAACGGATCCGGGATCAGCTGCAGCGGCTGGAGCTGAACCGGGACATCGAGCTGGTCAAGGACCGGGGCGCGGTTGTGCTCCGGGTCAAGGAGTCCATCCTCTTCGGCTCCGGGGAGACCGCCCTGGATCCGAAAGCCCACGGCGTATTGAAGGAGGTGGCGGATCTGGTCCGGCCCTGGCCCATGGATCTTCGCATCGAGGGACACACGGACGACGTGCCGGTGCTGGGAAGCGGAATGGGCAATTGGGAGCTGTCCGCCCAACGCGCCCTGTCCGTGCTCCGGTTCATGGCGGAGAGAGAGCTGCTTCCCCTGGATCGTCTCTCCGCGGTGGGGTACGGGGCCGAGCACCCGGTCGTGCCCAACGACACCCCTGAGCACCGGGCCATGAACAGGCGGGTGGATTTTGTGCTGGAAAGCGTCGGTGGCTATGAGGAAGAGCTTCCCCATCTCATCGATACCAGGTATCAATTGCCCTTTTAATCGCAGGGAGAAAGGCCATGGCGGCAAGCAGTGACATGGAGCGGAAGGGATTCTTGAGCGGCAAGAAAGGCAAGTTCCTGCTCCTGCCCATTCTGATTTTATTCCTTCTCGCAGTGGGATTGACCACCTATTTCCTGCTCTATCAGGGGGCCTGGGCCGGACTGACCGGCAGCGAGCAGGGGGGAAAGGAAGGGAATGCGAGCCGGAAAGCTTCTGAAAACTCAGGCCTTGGTCCCACGATCGAGCTGGATAATTTCGTGGTCAACATCACCGACGGAGAAAGGACCCGCTACCTGAAGACGGGCATTACCCTGGAGGCCATGGATAAGAAGACCAAAAAGGAGATCGAGCAGCGAAAGCCCCAGATCCGCGACGCCATCCTCTTCTTGAGCAGCAACAAGAACTTCCGGGAGCTCCGGGATCTGCAGGGGAAGAAACAGCTGCAGGCGGATCTCCAGCACAAGATCAATTCCATCCTGCAAAAGGGCAAGGTCAAACGGATCTTTTTTACCGAGTTCGTGGTCCAATAGAGAGGGTTGGCTGTGGAAAAATATCTGACTCAGGAGGAGATCAACGATCTCCTGGACGCCATTCGCAGCGGGGAGATCGACCTGGATTCCGAGGGCGCGGGTGATGCCGCATCGGACCGGGGAGTGGAGAAGCTGGATCTGTTCCGGGGGCAGGGGGCCGGTGGTCGCGGCCGTATCGCCAACTTCGACATCATCCTGGATGCCTTTGCCAGGCATTGCGGCATATCCCAGGCCAATCGACTCAAGCAGACCGTGTCCGTGAAGCGGGTGGCAATTGAGACGGAAGTCTTCGAGAACTTTGTCCGGAATCTACAGGAGCACGGCGTGATCGCCATACTGCGCTTCGAGCCACTGGAAAGCGGCGGGCTGCTGATCCTGGACTCCACGCTCGCCTTCGGGCTGATCGAGATCATGCTGGGAGCGACCACGGAGGACAATCTCCATATCCCGGACCGGGAGATGAGCATCATCGAGATGAATATCCTCAAGGACGTGATCAACGATATATGCACGGACTGGGAAAAGGCATTCGAGCCCCTGGAGGAGATGCAGTGCTCCCTGGTCCAGGTGGAGACCAATCCGCGGATGGTCAATATCGTGACCCCGGACACCGAGGTCCTCATCTCCCGTTTTTCCGTGAACGCGGGCAATCTGTTCGGCCAGATGAGCATGGTCATGCCCTACTTCGCCCTGGAGCCGTACAAGGAGCAGCTCAAGAATCGCATGCTCAATATCGCTTCCCTGGTGGGAAGCCGAACCTGGGCCAGCGAGCTGAAAAGCGAGCTGGTGCAGGTGAGAACGCAAATAACCGCCCAGTTCGCGGAGCTTTCCATGTCGCTGCGCCAGATCCTGAATCTCCAGGAGGAGGACATCCTGAGCCTGGATCGGGACATGGACGATCCCGTGGAGGTCCTTGTGGGCGACAAAGCCAAATTCCAGGGCGTGGCGGGAAGCAAGAAAGGAAAAAAGGCGATCCGGATAACAGGGGTCAAAAATGTCTTGGGAGGGGAATATGGCATCGAAGGATAGCAGCAGCGAAGAGCAGGAGCCCCAGGGGAACGAAGGCGGAACGGAAAACAGGGAGCTCAGGGAGCTGGGCTTCCTGCTGGATGTCCCCCTGCAGGTGTCCGTGGAGCTGGGCCGCAGCAGGGTTCTGATCAAGGATCTGTTGCAGATGCGGGAAGGCTCGGTTGTCGAGCTGGACAAGCTGGCGGGCGAGCCCCTGGAGGTGTACGTCAATTCCCACTTGATCGCCCGCGGCGAGGCGGTTGTGGTGGATGACAAGATAGGGCTCCGCTTGACCGATGTGGTCAGCCCCTCGGAGCGGCTGGAGAAACTGAAATGAAGATCCGTCTTTCCCTGTTCTTCGCCTTGATCCCCACCGCCGCCATGGCCGCCCCGTACGAGGCTCCGGGTCTCTTTCCGGCCCTGCTGAAAATGGTGGCTGGGCTGGCCCTTGTGCTGGGTATCCTGCTCGTCCTGTATGCGCTGAGCCGGAAGGGCCGCTTCTTCGGCTCCGGGAAAAGGGGCGAAATCCAGATCCGGGAGATCCGGCAACTGGGAGGCAAGAAGGCCATTTGCCTGGTCAGTGTCCGGGGAAGGGATATGCTCCTCGGACTGGGTCAGGATCGGATCGAGATGCTTTCCCATGTGCCGGGGGACGGGACAAGCAGCGGTTTCGAGGATGAGCTCTCCCGGGAAAGGGAAAAATAGCCATGTCTCGTGGAAAGCTCGTTTTCATCCTTTTTCTGTTGTTTTGCCTGGGGGCTCCCCTGGTGGCTCAGGCCCAGGGGGAGCCCTCAGTGACCTTCAACATGGGGGAGAGCGGCGACCCGGAGCAGGTCTCCCTGGCCCTGAAGATCCTGTTCGCCCTGACCATCCTCACTGTCGCCCCCACAATCCTGCTCATGACCACCTCCTTCGTCAGGGTGGTCATTGTCCTCTCCTTCGTGCGCCAGGCCATGGGAGTGCGCAACATGCCCCCCAACCAGGTGATCGTGGGACTGGCCCTGTTTCTGACCATCTTCATCATGTCTCCGGTGATGCAGACCGTGAACAGTCAGGCCCTGCAGCCCTATCTCCAGGAGGAGATCGGGGAGGAAAAGGCCCTTACCCAGGCAGTCGAGCCAGTGCGGGAGTTCATGTTCTCCCATGTCCGGGAGAAGGATCTCAGGCTCCTGGTCAATATCGCGGACCAGGAACGGCCGGACAATCTCCAGGACGTGTCCACCATGACCCTGATCCCGGCCTTTATGATCTCCGAGCTGAAGATGGCCTTCCAGATCGGGTTCATGATCTTCGTGCCCTTTCTGATCATCGACATGGTCACCGCCTCGGTGCTCATGACCATGGGCATGCTCATGCTGCCTCCGGTGATCATTTCCCTCCCCTTCAAGGTGCTCCTCTTCGTTCTTGTGGACGGATGGCACCTGATTGTCGGGTCCCTGGTGCAGAGTTTCCACTGACGCGGATGAACGTTCAACGTTCAACCATTATGTCTGAACCTTGAACCAAGAACACGGAGAGCGCCCATGACTCCGGAAATGGTGGTGGATATATCCCGTGACGCGGTACAGACGATCCTCATGGTCTCGGCCCCCATGATGCTGGCAGGGCTGGTGGTGGGTCTCATCATCGGCATTTTCCAGGCCGCCACCCAGATCAACGAGCAGACCATGACCTTCGCCCCCAAGATCGTGGCGGTCATGGTGGCGCTCATCCTGGCCGCGCCGTGGATTATTAACCTCGTTGTGAGCTATACGGAGAATCTGTACCAATCCATCGCATCCTTTTGACCTCTCCCGTCCGGCACGTCTTCCGGCAATCAGGAGTCACTCCGCAGCGGTCCCGCCTTCCTTGCCGGGATCTTCTCCTTTCCAGCCTCATTTGGACCGCATTTTGCATTTGTGGTGACTCCCTGCTCTGAGAGCAGTCACGGGGCACAGCAGCAAAACGGAATTTTCAAGGCATTCCCGCTTTGCGGCCACGGGGCCCGAGATACCGGGAGAGGTCCCTTGGCTCGGGTGAGGAACTCTCCATTTTTATGCAATGAGCTTTGCACCCCGGGCTTGGAACAGCACCATCGAGGGGGAAGGAATCCGTGGATCTGCCCATCATTCCCTGGGACTCCTGGCAGAGCTTTCTGCTCTGCTTTATCCGGGTCGTCGCTCTGATCGGGAGTATGCCGGTCTTCAGCGGGAGTCAATCTCCCGTCAAGGTCCGGGCCGGCCTGGCTTTCATGCTGGCGGTGCTCATCTTTCCGGTGGTCAGGACTCATGTCCCGCAGGGCACCCTGGAGCCCATCGGATTGATGCTGCTCATGGTTCAGGAGACCCTGTTCGGGGTGCTCCTCGGCTTCATCGCCAGGCTCATCCTCATCGCCATCCAGTTCGGGGGAACCGTTATCGGTTATCAAATGGGATTCGCGCAAGCCAACATCCTGGACCCCCAGAGTCAGCAACAGGTGCCCCTCATGGGCCAGTTTCTCAACGTGGTGGCCATTCTGGTCTTCTTGGCCGTGGACGGGCACCACATCTTTCTGCAGGCCCTTGTCCGGTCCTATGAGGTGCTCCCTCCGGGAGGGCTGGATTTTTCCGGCCGGACCATGCCCTATGTCATGGAGTTGACAGGGGACATGTTCGTTCTGGGACTGAAGCTTGTGGCACCGGTTATGGTGGTCCTGGTCCTGACCATGTTCGCCCTGGGGATCATGTCCCGGCTCATGCCCCAGCTCAACGTGCTCATGCTCTCCTTTCCCCTCAAGATCGGGCTGGGCATTTTTCTCATCGGCGTGGGAATGAATGTGATTGTCGCTATCCTGGGCCAAGAGTTCCAGGACCTGACCCAACGCTTTCTCCACCTTTTCCAGACGCTGTGAGCCCGAAATGGCGAATGACGAACAACAAGAGGAACGCACCGAGGAACCCACCGAAAAGAGGCGGCGGGAATTCCGGGAAGAAGGGAAGGTGGCCCAGAGCCAGGAGGTCAATACCGCTCTTCTTTTCTCCGCTGTGCTGCTCCTGTGGTACTTCTACATCCCCGAGTTCTGGGAGAGGCTGCAGGCCTTCCTGTCTTATTTCTGGCGCGAGGCTGGGAGCTTGGCCATCACCTCGGACTCCGTGGTCCACCTCCTGCTGCTCAGCCTCAAGCGCTTTGCCGTGCTCTTGTGGCCGTTCATGCTGACGGCCCTGATCATCGGAATCGCGGCCACCGCGGTGCAGATCGGCTGGCTCTTCACTCTCAAGCCCCTTCAGCCCAAGGCGTCCAAGATGAACCCCATCAAGGGCGCGGCGAGACTGGTCTCCAAAAAGGCCCTCTTCGAGGTGGTCAAGTCCCTGATGAAGATCGCCGTGGTGGGAATCATCGTGGCCACCACCATCATGGGCAACATGGACAGGCTCCTCGGCCTGAGCCAGGCAAGCCTGGGGGCGTCCCTGGGATTCTTTGTGCACCTGGCCGGGGTGATCCTTCTCAAGTGCTGTCTGGCGCTGCTTTTTGTTGCGGTTCTGGACTATCTCTACCAGCGCCACGAGATGGAGGAGGAGATGAAGATGACCAAGAAGGAGCTCCAGGACGAGAACAAGGAGACCGAGGGCGATCCCCAGCTCAAGCAGAAGATGAAGTCGGTGCAGAAGGAGATGGCCAACAAGCGGATGATGGCCGAGGTGCCGGAGTCGGACGTGGTCATCACCAACCCCACCCATATCGCGGTGGCCCTGGCCTATCGCCGCGGGGAGATGGACGCTCCCCAGGTGATGGCCAAGGGGAGCGACCATTTGGCGCAGAGGATCCGTTCCCTGGCTGAAGAGAACGACGTGCCCGTGGTCCAGAATCCGCCCTTGGCACAGGCCTTGAATAGGGTGGATCTGGGAGAGTCTATTCCGGAGGAGATGTACAAGGCCGTGGCCGAGATCCTGGCCTACGTATACAGCCTGAAGGGACAACGCTTATGAATTTCGCCCCGGCTTGGAAGAATTGGTCCCATATCCTGCTCCGCGGCGACATTGCCGCCTCTCTGGGAATGGTCATCATCCTCTTGCTGATGATCATCCCCCTGCCGCCCTTCCTGCTGGACATCTTCCTGTCCCTGAACATCACCACCGCCCTGCTCATCCTGATCATCAGCCTCTATACCTCCCATTCCCTGGAGTTCGCCATCTTCCCCACCGTGCTCCTGGCCACGACCCTGTTCCGCCTGTCCCTGAACGTGGCCTCCACCAGGCTCATCCTGCTGCACGGGGACACCGGCCCCATGGCCGCGGGAAAGGTGATCTACTCCTTCGGGCAGTTCGTCGTGGGCGGGGATTACGTGGTGGGCATCGTGATCTTCGTCATCCTGGTGGCCATCAACTTCATCGTCATCACCAAGGGCGCCAGCAGGGTGGCCGAGGTGTCCGCCCGCTTCACCCTGGACGCCATGCCCGGGAAGCAGATGGCCATTGACGCGGATCTGAACGCAGGATCCATCAGCGAGGAGGAAGCCCGCAGGCGTCGGGAGGAGATCTCCCAGGAGTCCGATTTCTTCGGCGCCATGGACGGTGCCAGCAAGTTCGTCCGGGGAGATGCCATCGCCGGCATCGTCATCACTTTCGTCAACATCTGCGCCGGATTCGTCATCGGGGTAATGCAGCAGGGAATGAGCCTGGTCGAGGCGGCCCAGAACTACACCATCCTGACCATCGGGGACGGACTGGTGAGCCAGATTCCCGCCCTGATCATCTCCACGGCCGCGGGGATGCTGGTCTCCCGGACAGGAGGGACCTCGGATCTGGGCTCCGAGCTGTCCAAGCAGCTGACTTTCAAGCCCCGCGCCATCTGGGTGGTTTCCGGCATCCTCCTCCTCTTCGCCATTATACCCGGTCTTCCCTTCCTCCCCTTTCTCTTTCTCTCCCTGGTGCTCGGAGCGCTCGGCTTCTCCCTCACCCGCAAGCAAAAGCGTGTCAAGGAAACGTCGGAGGAGGAAGAGGTGCCGCAACAGGTGCAGCAGGAGGAGAACTACGAGGATATGCTCACGGTGGATCTCTTGGAGCTGGAGGTGGGCTACGGGCTCGTTCCCTTCGTGGACGCCTCCCAGAACGGCGAGCTCCTGGACCGCATCCGCTCCATCCGCAAGCAGTTCGTGCAAAGCCACGGCCTGATTATTCCGCCCATCCACATCAAGGACAACCTCCAGCTGAATCCCAATCAGTACGCCCTGCACCTCAAGGGAGTGCGCATCGCGACCGCGGAGATCATGCCGGGACACTTCCTGGCCATGGATCCGGGGACCGCCAGCGAAAAGATGGAGGGCACGGAGACCACGGAGCCGGCCTTCGGCCTGCCCGCCCTCTGGGTCGCGGAGGAGAAGAAGGAAAGGGCCCAGATCGCCGGGTATACGGTAGTGGACTGCACCACGGTCATGGCCACCCACTTGAGCGAGCTCATCAAGCGACACGCCCACGAGCTCCTCGGACGTCAAGAGGTACAGAACTTGCTTGATACAACTGCCAAGAGTTATCCCAAACTGGTCGAGGAGCTCGTGCCCAACCTGATGAGTCTCGGAGGTGTCATGCGGGTGTTGCAGAATCTTCTGCGCGAAGAGGTGTCCATCCGGGACATGCGAACCATACTGGAGACCTTGGCGGATCACGCCCCCAAGACCCAGGACGAGGACCTGCTCACGGAATACGTGCGCCAGGCCCTGGCCCGGCAGATCAGCAACAGGGCAGCGGGGGAGAACAGTCTCCTGCCGGTTATCACCCTGGATACCGAGTTGGAGGAAACGATTCAGAAATCGGTGCAGTATTCCGGCCAGGGCAGTTATCTGGCCCTGGAGCCACGCACCGCGGAACGGCTTCTCACCAGTCTCTCCGAGCAGATCAAGCAGTCGGGCTCCGGAACCCATCCCGTTCTGTTGTGCGCGCCAAATATCCGACCGCATGTAAAAAGATTGACTGAACAATATCTGCCACAACTGCCCGTGCTCTCCTACAACGAGATAACGCCGCAGCTACAAATCCAATCCCTGGGAACGGTGCAGATCAATGCAAGTTAGGGTCTTCGAAGCGGAGAATATGCAATCGGCCCTGCGCCAGGTGAAACAGGAGCTGGGGCCGAAGGCGATCATCATTTCCACCCGGACGGTGCGAAAAGGGGCGACCGGCGTCTTCAACAAGCCCAAGCTGGAAGTCACCGCGGCGCTGGAGACCGAAAGCGGGAAGGAGCCTTCGGGGCCGGATCCCAGAGGAAATACTTCTTCCCCGCGATCCGGCACCGCCCTGGCCCAGTCCGCCTACGCAAGGCATCAGTCGGGGCCCGCGGCGGAGAAGCCTTCCCCGGAAGCGCGCAGCTCCGGTCTGCGAGAGGAGAAAGGGAGCAACCGCCTGGACAATACCGCGCAAGGCGGATCCATGGAGATCATTCGGGGAGAGCTCGCCGAGTTGCGCCAGATGGTGAAGGATTTGCGGGTCTCCGGCGGCCGGGCGGGGCAATCCGCCCCGGATGGAAAGCTCGGCGATGGGCTGGGCAAAGCGGAAGCCGAGGCCCCGATATTGGGCTCGCTTCTGCAGAAGGGCATCGAATGGGAGGCCGCCTGCAAGATCGCGGCCCGGTTCGAGGAGCGTTTCGGGGAGCAGGTCTCCCTGGGGAGCAGCTCGCCCTGGGAGGGCATCAATTCCGTTCTGGCGGAGTCGGTCCGGGTCCGGGACCCGCTCTGGGGAGAACACGCGGGGCGGAAAAGGCGCGTGGCACTGGTCGGGCCCACGGGTGTGGGCAAGACGACCACGGTGGCCAAGCTCGCAGCCAACTATCTCAGCCGGGTCAGCCCCAAGGTGGCCCTGGTCACGGTGGACAACTACCGCATCGCGGCGGTGGAGCAGCTCAAGGTCTATGCCGAGATCATGAACATCCCCCTGGAGGTGGTGACCGCTCAGGAGCAGATTTCCTCCAAGCTGGCCCGGCACGAGGACAAGGACCTCATCCTGGTGGACACGGCAGGCCGGAGCCCGCAGGACGAGGCAAGCCTGCGGGAGCTGAACAGCTTTCTTTCGCCGGAGACCGGTGTGGAGAACCATCTGCTCCTTTCCGCTTCCACAAGGGAACAGGATATGCATAGGAGTATTCGCAGCTTCCAGACCCTGGGCCTGCACGGTCTCGTTTTTACCAAGATGGACGAATGCGAGGACTTCGGCGCCCTGTTCAACATCCACTTCCGCAACGAATTCCCCCTGTCCTATTTCACCACCGGCCAGAAGGTCCCGGAGGACCTGATGGCAGCCGAGGGAAGGTATCTCGCTGAACGAATAATGGATCAGACAAGAGAAACAAGCGATGTATAGCTCAGGCAATTACGAACAGGATCAGGCAGCGGGGCTCAGGCGCTTGAAGAACGAGGTGACCGGATTGGAAACACTCGAAACGGGGAGTCACGGATCAGCCAGGGTAATGGCCGTGTCGAGCGGCAAGGGCGGAGTGGGCAAGACCGCGGTTGTGGCCAATCTGGCCATTTGCCTGGCTCTGCAGGGGAAAAGGGTCCTGATCATCGATGCCGACCTGGGTCTGGCCAACATCGATGTCGTCTACGGCCTGTCCCCCAGATATACCCTGAATCAGTTCTTTTCCCAGGGCTTGAGCCTGACTGAGATCATGACCTCCGGTCCCAATGGAGTGAAAACCCTGCCCGCGGGATCGGGTATCCAGCAGCTCACCCGCCTGGACTCGGCCCAGAAGAGGCGCTTCATGGAGGAGCTGGAGGAGGTCCAGGAGGATTTCGATCTGGTCCTTATCGATACGGAGGCGGGTATTTCGGAGAACGTGACCTATTTCAACATAGCCGCCCAGGAAATCGTGATCGTGACGACTCCGGATCTCACTTCCATCACCGACGCCTATTCCCTGATCAAGCTCCTGGCTATTCACTATCGGGAAAAGGATTTCAACCTCCTGGTGAACATGGTCAACTCGGAAAAGGAGGGACTGGAGGTTTACCGCAAGCTGACCAAGGTCAGCAACAACTATCTGGACATCTCCATAAACTACCTGGGGAGCATTCCCCAGGACAAGCGGATGCGGGAGACGCTGCGCAAGCAGAATCCCATTGTCAATCTCTACCCCAATTCCAAGTCCAGTCAGGCCTTCAGCACCCTGACACAGGATTTGATGCGGGAGGTTCCGGAGAACAGTTTTAAAGGGTCGCTGCAGTTCTTTTGGAGAAGACTCCTTTCCTTGAACGGGACACAGACATGATTGAAGAACGACAACAGCATCACTACGGCGTGGAAGGAAACGGCGTTTCCCGGGAGCAGCGCACGGAACTCATCCGGATGCATCTGCCCCTGGTGGAATTCGTCGTGGACCGGGTCGCTCCCAATGTTCCGGCCTTCCTGAGCCGGGACGACCTCAAGGGAGCCGCCATGACCGGGCTCATGGAGGCTGCCAATCGGTTCGATCCGGGCAGGGGGTTTCAGTTCAAAACCTTTGCCGAGCATCGCATGCGCGGGGCTGTTTTCGACGAGATACGCAAGATGGATTGGTTTTCCCGCTCCATGCGGGAAAAGCAGTCCAGGCTGCACCGGGTGATTCACGAAGAGGAGGAGAGGCTGGGCAGAACTCCTGATGAGCAGGAGCTGGCCCGGGCCATGGGCCTGACCCTGGACAGCTATCACCAGCTCCTGAACGAGGTGGGGCATCTGGGATGCGTGAGTCTCAATCAGACCCTGGGCGATTCCGGGGAAGGGGACAGCTTTCAGGACAGCCTGGAGGACCATCGGGCGGACAAGCCTCAGGAGAGTCTGGAGAAAAGCGAGCTGACCGCAATTATGGCCGAGCAGATGGAAAAGCTCTCGGAGAAGGAGCGTCTGGTCGTCTCCTTGTATTACTACGAGGAATTGTCCCAGAAGGAGATCTCCGAGGTCCTGGAGCTGACCGAGGGCCGAATCTCCCAGTTGCACAGTCAGGCCCTGCACAAGCTCAAGGTCAAGATGGACAAGGCGTTGGCCGACTGATCCAAAACCCCTGCAAATCCCTCTGGCTAAGGAAGGAGCGAGACATGGATATCGGCGCCCTGGTTATCAGCATCGGCTGTGTACAGATTCTGACCCTGGTCCTGTGCGGCGTCCTGTGGTGGTGCCTGCTCAGGCAGGAACGGACCATTCACAATTTGAGAACCCGGTATGCCACGACGCAGAGCGAGGCGTCCTCGTCGGAGGGAACGGCTGAAGAGGACAAGAGCTTTCACAGTGAATATCGCGAGGCGGAGATCCGGGCCTCTCTGCAGACAGCCGGCTCGACGCGGCACAGCCCCACGGAGAAGTACAAATACGTGGCCTGCATGGCGGACAAGGGACTGGGGGTGGACGATTTGGCCCGCAGTTTCGGCATTTCCAGCTATGAGGCGGAGCAGCTGGTGAACCTCTCCCGCTTGGCCAACGGGACGCAAAGCTAAAGGGAACAGCTCGGAGCGTGCCGTCCGCCTGCGCCAACTAAAGGATGGGGCATACTTCTCCGATAAAAGGAATACATTCGGAGATACAAAGGAGCAACCCGGCATGAGCTCAGGCATGTACAGCACCCTGTCCGGCGCAATGGCCGCCAGCCGGAACCTGCGGATCATCAGCAATAATTTGGCCAATATCAACAATTCCGGCTTCAAGAGGCAGGAGACGCATTTCGAGGCCCTTTTCCGGAACCGGATGCAGGCCTCCATTCCGGGCAATGGGATCAATTTCAGCCGGATCAGCCACACGAGCACGGACTTTTCCCAAGGGGGGCTGAAACGAACGGAAGGATCCCTGGATGTGGCCATCCAGGGCGACGGCTTTTTCAAGGTGGCGGGGGAAGACGGGTTTTCCTACACCCGCAAGGGCAATTTTCAGCTCCAGGAGGACGGCAGCCTGGTCACTCCCTCCGGCAAGCAAGTGGTGGGGGAGCAGGGGCCGATCAACCTTCCCTCCTCC
>JAIPDU010000022.1 GCA_021737525.1 Desulfohalobiaceae bacterium
GTCTTCCGTCTTCCGGCACCAGTCTGTCCACGATAGCCTGGGCCCGGTTCCGCGGATCGCCGGAAAGGACTTCCTCCTCCTCCGCCATCCGCTGCAGGTGGGGACGCAGCATCTCCAGGGACCAGTCCACCACCTCCGCTCTGCGGGCCTCGGATCTGCGCCTGTCCCGCTTGCCGCTTTCCGCATTCTTCCGGAAAACGTCCCGCATGGCGTCGAAGAGCTCCGCGACCCCCTCGCCCTTGGAGGCGATGGTCTCCAGGACCCGGCCCTCCCGGTCCTCGACCGCCTCCCTGAGCTCCATGGAGAGCATATCCGCGCCCGGCTTGTCCGCCTTGTTCACCACCATGAGGTCCGCCACCTCGAGCAGCCCGGCCTTGAGGGCCTGGATGTCGTCGCCCAGGCCCGGGGCGGAGACCAGGGCGGTCACATCCGCGATGCGGATGATGTCCATCTCCGATTGGCCCACCCCCACGGTCTCGATGATCACCGGATCGCAGCCGCTTGCGGCCATGATCCGCGCCACTGCCCCGGCGGAGGCGCAGAGACCGCCCAGGCGCCCCCGTGTGGCCATGGAGCGGATGACCACATCCTGGTCCAGGGCGTGCTGCATCATGCGGACCCGGTCCCCGTGGATGGCCCCTCCGGTTATGGGGGAGGAGGGATCCACCCCGATCACTCCCACTCGGCTGTTCCCGCTGCGGCAATGAGCAATGAGCTTGTCCGTGAGCGTTGACTTGCCCGCCCCGGGAGCGCCGGTGATGCCCGCGACCATGGCTTGCTCGATTGGAGCGGGATCCAGGGAGGCCAGAAGCCGCTCAGCCTCCGGGGCCCCGTCCTCGACCAGGGAAATGGCCCTGGCGATGGCCCGGCTGTTCTGCTCGCCGATTCCGGTAATGATTGCCTCGATATCCATAGATCTCGCTTTCCGGCCAGGCGTCAACGTCCTGTTAGGTGCCTTCCGGCTCCAGCTCCCGAAAGGCGTCCACGATCTCCTGAATGGGCGTGCCCGGGGTAAAGACCGTCCGGATCCCCTTCTCCCTCAGGGCTGGCACATCCTCCTCCGGAATGATGCCTCCCCCGATGACGGGGATATCCCCGGCGTCGCGCTTCTTGAGATGCTCCACCACCTCGGGGAAGAGCTCCATGTGCGCTCCCGAAAGCAGGGAAAGCCCCACTGCGTCCACGTCCTCCTGCACCGCGGCCGCAGCGATCTGCTCGGGCGTGCGGCGGATGCCGGTGTAGATCACCTCGAATCCGTTGTCCCGGAGCGCCCGGGAAATGACCTTGGCCCCGCGGTCATGGCCGTCCAGACCGGGCTTGCCGATCAGGACCCGCCGAATCGTCTTCCCTTCGGCCATGGCAAAACTCCTTTGCAGGTTCGCGGTTCACGGTTCCAGGTTCATTCTTTCAACCGTGAACCCTGTTGATTTTCCCTCTTGGGAACCCTAATCAACAGGGTGAACCGTGAACGGGGAACCTGGAACCCCTACAGGTTGATCGTCTGCACCAGATCCCGTACAGCCTGCACTGAGCCCTCGAACTGCTTGCGCTCTTCATTCGTGAGATTGAACTCGATGACTTCCTTGACCCCGCCGTCTCCCAGCTTGGCCGGGACCCCGACGAAGTAGCCGCCCACGTTGTATTCCTTGTCGCAGTAAGCGGCGCAGGGCAGAATCCGTTTCTTGTCCTTTATCACGGATTCCGCCATCTGCACCGCGGCTGCGGAGGGGGCGAAGAAGGCGCTGCCCGTCTTGAGCAGGCCCACGATCTCGCCGCCGCCCTTGCGGGTGCGGTCCACCAGCTCCTCGATCCGCTCGCTACTCAAAAGCTCGGTGATGGGGACGCCGCCCACGGAGCTGAAGCGGGGCAGGGGAACCATGCTGTCCCCGTGGCCTCCCAGGACGAAAGCGGTCACATCCTCCACGGAAACGTCCAGCTCGTCCGCGATAAAGGTCCGGAAACGGGCCGAGTCCAGGACTCCGGCCATGCCCATGACCCGCTCCGCGGGAAACCCGCTGGCCTGATGCGCCACATAGACCATGGCGTCCAGGGGATTGGAGACCACGATAAGCACGGCTTCCGGGGAATAGTGGGCCACCTGCTCCGTGACCGTCTTGACGATCTCCGTGTTCTTGGCGATGAGATCGTCCCGGCTCATGCCCGGCTTGCGGGGCAAACCCGCGGTGATGATCACCACGTCCGAGCCGGCTGTATCCGCATAGTCGTTGGTGCCCACAACATCCGAGTCGAATCCCTCCACCGGGGAAGCCTCGCGCAGGTCCAGGGCCTTGCCCTGGGGCATGCCCTCCACGATATCCACCAGGCACACATCCCCCAGCTCCTTGGATGCCGCCCAGTGGGCCGCGGTGGCTCCCACCATTCCAGCTCCCACGACGGTTATCTTCTTTCGCGCCGACATAGTTATCTCCTTTGCTCCTTGCGAATTGCCGGTAAAAAGATTGTCACCCTCTATGCAGATTATTGTTGAGAGTATCCTTATCAGGCAGGGCGTTCAAAAATTTCAAGTGCAAGGCGCGAAAAAAGTTCAAGGTCGTAGCGTAGTTAGGCTACGTGAGAGTTTGAACTTTTTGAAGCAACGCAGCAATTGAAAGATTTTCAACGCCCTGCTAGCCCACAACAGCCAGCACGTCGCTCTTCTGCACGTTGTCCCCCTCCTTGAAGCGGACCTCCCGGACGGTGCCCGCGCTGGGGGCGGTAATGGAGTTCTCCATCTTCATAGCCTCCAGGATGAGCAGGACGTCGCCCTCGTTCACGCTGTCCCCCTCCTGGACCTCGTAGCGGATGATCATGCCCGGCATGGGAGCCTCCACCGGGATACCGGCACCCGAAGCCGGAGCGGCGCTCTTCTCCTGTTTCGGCTCGGAGGGAGCGGGCTCGGGCTGTTGAGGCTGCTGCTGGGGCTGAGGCTGTTGCTGAGGCTGGGCCTGAGCCTGGGGCTGCTGAGCCTGACCGCCCATGGGCGTGACGGAGCTGATCAGGGGGCGGCTGTCCGTGTTCTCCACCTCGACCTTGAAGTATTCCTCGTCCACGAAGACATTGAAGGTGCGCAGGTTCTGGCCCTTGCCCGGGGCCTCCTTGACCGGCTTCTCCACAAGCTCGCCCCGCTTGGCCTTCTCCACGAGCTCCTGCTCCCGCTTCACGTCCTCCAGGGTCCTGGGCTTGACCTCCTCCGGCATCTCCTCGAAGCCGTGCTTCCAGCGCAGGAACTTCTTGCCGGTGGTGGGGTACAGGGCGTAGATGAGCACATCGTCGATGTCCTTGGCCAGCCCCTCGGTCTCCTTCCTGGCCTGGTCCAGCTCCGGCTCCAGGATGTCCGCCGGACGGCAGGAGCAGGGCTCGCTTCCGCGCGGATAGTCCTGCAGGGCCTTCTTCCGGACCTCGGGGTCGATGGGCGCGGGCGTCTCGCCGTAGAGCCCGTAGCAGAGGTCCTTCACCTGGGCGGTGATCATCTTGTAGCGCTCTTCTTCGCTGTCGAACAAAACATTGTTCACCGTCTGGATGCCCACGATCTGGCTGGTGGGGGTCACCAGCGGGACCTGTCCCAGCTCGCGGCGCACGCGGGGCAGCTCCTCGAAGACCTGCTCCAGCTTGTCCAGGGCGTCCATCTGCCGCAGCTGATTGACCAGGTTGGAGATCATCCCGCCCGGGGTCTGGTGCAGCAGGACGTTGGCGTCGATGATGGTGATCCGGTCGTCCAGCAGATGGCGGTACTTGGGGGTAATCTCCTTGAAGTGCTCCGCGCACTTGGTCAGCCGGCGCAGGTCGAAGCCCGGGTCCCGGTTGGTCCCGCGCAGGGAGACGACCAGGGGCTCCACTGCCGGATGGGAGGTGCGGTAGGCCCAGGGGGAGAGGCAGACGTCGATGATGTCCACTCCCGCCTCGATGGCCTTGAGCATGGCCAGATCGCCCATGCCCGAGGTGAAGTGGCTGTGCAGGTGGATGGGGGGCTTCACCGTCTCCTTCAGGGATTTGACCAGCCTGTACGCGTCATAGGGGGCTATGATCCCGGCCATGTCCTTGATGCAGATGGTGTCCGCCCCCATGTCCTCCAGTTCCTTGGCCTTGTCCAGATAGTACTGCAGGTTGTAGACCTCCCCGCCCATCCGCTCCTCGGTCAGGGAGTAGCAGATGGAGCCCTGGAAGTGCTTGTCCTGCTCCTTGATCACCTCGACCACGGTCTGGAAGTTGCGGAAGTCGTTCAGCGCGTCGAAGACCCGGAAGACGTCGATCCCGTTCACGCAGCAGCGCTCGGTGAAGGCCCGGGCCACGTCGTCGGGATAGTTGCGGTAGCCCACCAGGTTCTGCCCCCGCAGGAGCATGGAGAAGGGGGTCCGGGTGGCGTGCTTCTTCAGGGTCCGGATCCGCTCCCAGGGATCCTCGCCCAGAAAGCGGTGCATGCTGTCGAAGGTGGCCCCGCCCCAGACCTCCATGGCGAAAAAGCCCACCTTGTCCATCTCCTCCGCGATGGGGGCCAGATCCTCGGTCCGCCCGCGTGTGGCGAACAGGGACTGGTGCCCGTCCCGCAAGGTCAGATCCTGGATCCGGAGCGGATGGTCCGCCTGAACCTCTTCCTCCAAGTCCGCCGCCTGAAGATGTGTATGTTGATCCACCATGGCCCTCTCCTTTTCTTTGCGGGAATTTGCTTCCGCTGTTTTTCCCTTGGGCTGAGCCCGTATATCTGCCGTTTATGGGACCCCGTCCCGGATGATTATCTGGTCAATCGGAACTGCCACTGATAGCGCCGTTCCATGATGGCCTGCCTTCCGGCCATGGCCCAGGGGCTGTTCACCGGGAAGGCGGGGCGCTGCTGAGCCTGGGCTTGTGCCTGGGCCTGGGTCTGATCCTGCTGCATCATCTGGGCGGCCTCCTGCTCCTCCTGCAGGTAATAGGCAATGCCCGCGGAGATGGCCGCGATCTTCTTCTCCCTGTTCTGCATAACCTTGTGCTCCCGGTTTGCCGATATAATTCATCAGTACGGCGCTTCCGTCCCCGCGGCCGTTCCCGAAAATCAGCCGCTTCGCCGCGGCTCCACGTAGAGCTCGCCGCCGTGGGCGTCGTTGGCCACGATCGCCGGAAACCGCTCCACGGTCAGCTCGCGGACCGCCTCGGGTCCAAGGTCCTCGTAGGCGATAATCCGGGCCCCGGTGATGCACTGGGACAAAAGCGCTCCAGCCCCGCCCGTGGCAGCCAGATAGACCCCTCCGTGCTCCCGCAGGGCCTGCTGGACCTCCTGGTTGCGCCTGCCCTTGCCCATGGTCGCCTTGAGGCCCAGGCTGTAGAGCCTGGGAGCAAAGGAGTCCATGCGATAGCTGGTCGTGGGCCCGGCCGCCCCTATGGGGCGCCCCTCAGGGGCGGGGGTGGGCCCCACATAATAGATCACCGCCCCCTGCAGCGGAACAGGGATGTCCTCCCCGCGGTCCAGGGCCTGGATCATGCGCTTGTGCGCGGCGTCGCGCGCGGTGTACAGCGTACCGGAAAGATAAACGCGATCCCCGATGCGGAGCTGGCGCACGTCTTCGTCACTGAGCGGCGGCTGCAGGTGATAGGTCTTCATGAGACAACGACCTCCTCGTGCCTGGAGGAATGGCACTGCACGTTCACCGCCAGGGGAAGGCTGGCGATGTGGCAGGGGGCCATCTCCATCCGTAGGCCCAGGCTGGTGGTTCTGCCCCCCAGCCCCATGGGCCCGATGCCCAGGGCGTTGATCTCGTCCAGCAGCTCCCGCTCCATCTCCGCTATCTCCGGATCGGGATGCTCTTGGTCCAGAGGCCGGAAAAGCGATTTCTTGGCCAGAAGCGGGGCCTGATCAAAGGACCCCCCGACGCCCACGCCCACGATGGTGGGCGGGCAGGGGTTGGGCCCCGCTGTGGCCACGCGGTCGAGGACGAATTCCTTGATTCCCTCCCAGCCCTGGGCCGGGGTGAGCATGGTGCAGCGGGACATGTTCTCGCTGCCCCCGCCCTTGGCCATGAAACGGATGGTGATCCCGCTGCCCGGCACCAGGTCCGTATGGATAAGGGCGGGCGTGTTGTCCCCGGTGTTTTGCCGGGTCAGGGGGTGACACATGGACTTGCGCAGAAGGCCCTCCTCATAGGCCTGCGCCAGGGCCCGCTCCAGAACGTTGTTGATGCTGTCCCCCTCCACCCGGCAGTCCTCTCCGTGCTCCACGAAGAATACGCCCACTCCGGTATCCTGGCACAAGGGGAGATCCCTATCCCGGGCCAGCTCGGCGTTATCCAGGAGCTCGCCCAGAATCTGCCTGGCCCCTTCGTCGGTCTCTTCCTCCCGGGCCCGCTGAAGGGCGGCGACCACATCCCGGGGAAGGTTCCGGCTGACACGGACCACCATGTCCCGAACCTGTTTCTGGATCGTTTCCGCTTGGATGCTGTGCATGATTCCTCTATAGGCTAGAGATTATGGCCCACTCCACCTCTTCGCATATCCCGGCCTTTGAAACAAGGCGGGTCGATCAATTCTTTTTCTTGAACAGCGCCTTGATGAATTCCCGGTTCATCCGGGAGATGAACTTGACATGGATATCCTTGGGGCAGACCGCCTGGCACTCGTAGTGGTTGGAGCAGTTGCCGAAGCCCAGCTCCTGCATCCGCCCGGTCATGGCTGTCACCCTTCTTGCTGCCTCTGGCCTGCCCTGGGGCAGCTTGGCCAGATGGGATACCTTGGCCCCGGTAAAGAGCATGGCCGAGGCGTTGGGACAGGCGGCAACGCAGGCCCCGCAGCCGATGCACTCCGCGGCGTCCATGGCCTCCTCCTGGTCCTGCTTGGCCACGGGGATGGTATTGGCTTCAGGCGAGCTGCCGGTGCGCGAGGACACGTAGCCCCCGCTCTGGATCAATTGGTCCAGGGCGGTGCGGTCCACCATGAGATCCTTGATGATGGGCAGGGCCCCGGCCCGGAAGGGCTCGATGGTGATGGTCTGCCCCTCGCGGAAGTGGCGCATTCGGAGCTCGCAGGTGGTGGTCTTCTTGGGCTCCCCGTGGGGCACTCCCTCTATGACCAGCCCGCAGACGCCGCAAATGCCCTCGCGGCAGTCGCTCTCGAAGACGATGGGGTCGCGCCCCTCCTTCACCAGGTCCTGGTTGACCTGATCCAGCATCTCCAGAATGGACATGTCCTCTTTCACATCCCGGGCCCTATATTCCTCGAAACCGCCCGGTGCGTCCGGACCGGCCTGGCGCCACACGCGCAATAGGAATTCCATCACTTGTAGCTCCTTGTGCTTGGGGACACTTCCTCGAACTCGAGCGGCTCCTTGTGCATCACCGGCTCCCGGCCCACACCCTTGAATTCCCAGGCGGAGACGTAGGCGTATTCCCGGTCGTTGCGCAGGGCCTCCCCGTCCTCGGTCTGATACTCCACCCGGAAGTGGCAGCCGCAGGACTCCTCCCGGTTCAGGGCGTCATGGGCCATGACCTCGGCGAAGTCCAGGGACTCGGCCAGACGCCAGGCCTGCTCCAGCTCCTGGTTCAGGGCTTTGTCCGTGCCCGGAACCTTGAGGTTGTTCCAGAATTCGTCCCGGACGCGAGCGATCTCTTTCAGAGCGGTCTGCAGGCTTTCCCGGCTCCGGGACATGCCCACGTTGTCCAACATGACGTCCCCCAGCTCGATGCGCAGCTCGTGGGCGGTCTTGTTCCCCTGGATCGCCATCAGCTCCTTGTTGCGCCGCTCCACCTCCTCTCGGCACTGGGCGAATTCCGAGCGGTCGGTGTCCACCTGTCCCGGATTGGTCCGGGCGAAATAGTTCCCGATGGTGTAGGGGATGATGAAATAGCCGTCAGCCAGGCCCTGCATGAGGGCGCTGGCGCCCAAACGATTGGCCCCGTGGTCGGAAAAGTTGGCCTCGCCCAGCACAAAGAGGCCGGGGACGTTGCTCTGGAGATTGTAGTCCACCCAGAGTCCGCCCATGGTGTAGTGCGGCGCGGGGTAGATCCGCATGCGCATCTGTTCATGCACATCCTCCCCGGTAATCTGCTGGTAGATCTCGAAGAGGTTGCCGTAGCGCTCGTCCATGATCTCGCTGCCCAGGCGGTTGAAGGCGTCCTCGAAATCCAGGTACACCGCGTACCCGGTATCGCCCACGCCGCGGCCCTCGTCGCAGACCTCCTTGGCCGCCCGGGAGGAAATGTCCCTGGGGGAGAGGTTCCCGAAGCTGGGGTATTTCCGCTCCAGGTAGTAGTCCCGCTCCTGTTCGGGAATCTGGCTGGGATGGCGGGTGTCGCCCTTTTGCCTGGGGACCCAGACCCGGCCGTCATTGCGCAGGGACTCGGACATCAGGGTCAGCTTGGACTGGTGACTTCCGGAAAAGGGGATGCAGGTGGGATGGATCTGCGTGTAGCAGGGATTGGAGAAATAGGCCCCCTTGCGGTAGGCCCGCATGGCAGCGCCCACATTACTTCCCACCGCGTTGGTGGAGAGGTTGAACACCGTGGAGTAGCCTCCGCTGGCCAGGATCACCGCGTCCGCGGCGTAGGACTCGAGCTCTCCGGTGCGCAGATTGCGCATGATCACGCCCTTGGCCTCGCCGTCCACAAGGACCAGATCCACCATTTCCCGCCGTCCGCGGACCGTGACCCTCCCGGCCTGGACCTGGGCCATCATGGCCTGATAGGCCCCCAAAAGGAGCTGCTGCCCGGTCTGGCCGCGGCTGTAGAAGGTTCGCGAAACCTGGGTCCCGCCGAAGGAGCGGTTGGCCAGGAGCCCGCCGTATTCACGGGTAAAGGGGATCCCCTGGGCCACGCAGAGATCGATGATTGCGGTGCTCAATTGGGCCAGGCGGTAGACGTTGGCCTCGCGGGCGCGGAAGTCGCCGCCCTTGATGGTGTCGTAGAACAGACGGTAGATGCTGTCCCCGTCGTTCTGGTAGTTCTTGGCCGCGTTGATGCCGCCCTGGGCCCCGATGCTGTGGGCCCGGCGCGGGCTCTCCTGGTAGCAGAAGGCCTCCACGTTGTATCCCAGCTCTCCGAGGGAGGCGGCAGCAGAGGCCCCGGCCAGGCCGGTCCCCACGACAATCGCCTTATATTTCCGCTTATTTGCCGGATTGACCAGCTTGAGACCATCGATCTTGTACTTGTCCCACTTGTCCTGGACCGGACCGGAAGGGACCTTGCCGTCGAGTTCCATATCCACTCCTTATCAGAATTTACATCCCGAACAGGCAAAAGGCCGCGGGGATGGAAACAAGCGTGGCGAACAAAATCCCAGCCAGGACATAGGATCCGGTGTTGACCCAGGCCTTGGTCCAATCCGTATTCCATCCCACGCTCTGGAAAAAGCTCCCCACACCGTGGGAAAGATGGATCAGCACCGCAGCCATGGCCGCGAGATAGATCAGGCTGATCCAGGGGCTTTGAAAGCTCATCTCCGCCATCCGGTAGACCCCGAAATGCCCCTCTCCGGAGGCGGCCTCATATATGGCCGGGTTGGTTACCCGCACGGTGAAGTGCAGCAGGTGATAGACAACGAATGCCAGTATGACCAGGCCAGTATAAAACATGGTCCGAGAGGCCGGGCCAGCCTCCTGGTATCTGCTCTTGGCGTAGCGTACCGGCTTGGCCTGGGAGTTCTCCCAAAAAAGGGTGATGCCCAGCGCCACATGCAGCACCAGGACACCGGCCATAATCAGGCGCTCGATCCACAGAAGGGGTCCGAGGGCCCTCAAGTGCTCCGCATAGGCGTTCAGGGCGTCAGCGCCCCAGTAAAAGCTGAGATTCCCCAACGTATGGCCCACCAGGAACAAAAGCATGAGAATCCCGGTCAGGGCCATGAGAAGCTTCTTTCCTACAGAGGTCTGCCAGATCATGCCGCTATCCTTGGTTACAATTCGGAGCTACCTATTCCTTGCATTCTCCATTCCTCAGATTCGAGGATAGATGGGGAAAGGGCGGGACACAATACTGGAAAATTTCGGACATAATGCGTAGGCAATCTAAGCATCAAGAGGCCGGCTCAAGGGGCGAGTCTGTAGCGCTGCTGCTATCCAGGGAGGAAAGGTAGGCCTGCAGATTGACCGTCTTGTTCAACAGGCCCAGCTTTTTGCGGATATTGTGGCGGTGGGTGTCGATGGTCCGCTTGGACAGGCCGAGGAGCTGGGCGATCTCCTTGGTTTCCTTGCCCTGCTTGATCAGATCGACGAGCTGCAGCTCGGTGGGGGTGAATCCGTGCCTCTGGGAGAGATCCTTGAACAGGGGGGTGATGATCTCTTCCAGGTTGGAGCGGACGATATCGATATAGACTTTCTGGCTCTCGTCCAGCCCGGACTCCCGCAGCTTCTCCAGGAAGGGGGCCACCATCTGCTTGGCGTTGAAGACCATGTTCTCTTCCGAGATCCGCTTGTTCTCGTCCTTTTTTTCCAACAGGACGTTCAGGGCGGTGTTGGTCTCCTCCAGCTTCTTGTTGGCCCGGGTCAATTCCGCTGTGCGCTCCTGGACCAGCTGCTCCAGGCGTTCGTTGGTCCGGCGCAGCTCTTCCTGAACCTGCTTGATCTGGCTCAGATCGCGGGCCACACAGACACTGCCTATTTTGGCCCCGTTGTCCCGGAGGAAGCTGATGGACATCCCGAAGGGCAGGATGCGACCGTCCTTGCGCCGGATCTCGATTTCGTAGTCCCGGACGTAGCCGTTGGCGCGCAGCTCCCGGAGCATGTCCCGCAGCTTGTCCCGGTCCGCGTAAAGCTCGAATGCCGACTTGCCCTTGAGCTCCTGGAAGCTGTACCCGAAAAGCTCCTCCGCACGCGTGTTCCAGCGGATGAAGCGGCCCTTGTGATCCACGATCCCGATGGCGTCCGCGGAATTGTCCAAAACGTTCTTGAAGTAGTCGCGCTCCTTCTTCAGGGCCTCCTGGGCCTTTTTCAGCTCAAACAGGTCCTGGGTCACCTCCATCAGCGTCTTGAGCTCACTGTTGGCCTTCACCGCCCGCCTGTATTCCCGGAGCTTCTCTTCCAGCTCCCAGTTCTCGGAGCGGGCCCGGCGCAATTTGTCCAGGATCTCTTCCCGGCTCAGATCCCGGCATTCCGCCTCGAGGGATCGGGACTCGGTCATAGGGCTCCCCTGCATCTCCAGCGAGTCATTTTAGGCATTAACCTCCCATATTCCGAGATTGAGGCATGCTCATCAAATTTCTTTCTTCTAGCACGGGCCCGCTGCATTGGCAACCACGGGCCCAAGCAGGGCTTCTCAACTCGAAGTATTGACAGGTATATCTCTTTTTTGAAGTATGGTCCCAATTCAGATAACCGACGGAGTACGTCCCGCAAACACAAAGGAGAGCGTATGGGGGCCCCATTGAGCAAGGAACAGGACATGATCCGCAAATCAGCCAGGGAGTTCGCCCGCAAGGATCTGGCCCCCAAGGCGGGGGAGAGGGACCGCAACGAGGAATACCCCGCGGACAGCCTGAAACAGATGGGGGAATTGGGCCTTCTGGGCATGCTCGTACCTGAGGAATACGGCGGCGAGGGCATGGACACCGTGTCCTACGCCCTGGCCCTGTCCGAGATAGCTGCGGGCTGCGCCTCCACCGCGGTGATCATGTCCGTGCACAACTCCATTTGCTGCGGGAGCCTGACCCGCTTCGGGACCGAGGAGCAGCGGGAGCGCTTTCTGCGGCCCATGGCTGGGGGCGAGGTCATCGCCTCCTTCGCCATGTCCGAGCCGGAGGCCGGATCGGACCCGGCCTCCATGACCACCACGGCTACCCGTCAGGGAGAGGAGTACATCCTCAACGGAACCAAGCGCTGGATCACCGGCGGGGCCACCTCGGGCGTCTTCATCGTCCTGGCCAAGACGGATCCCGAGGCCGGGCACAAGGGGATCAGCGCCTTTCTGGTCACCCCGGACGCACCGGGCTTCAAGGTGGGCCGCAAGGAGGACAAGATGGGCCTCAAGGCCTCGGACACCACGGATCTGATCTTCGACGACTGCCGCGTCCCGGCGGAGAATCTCCTGGGTCAGGAGGGCGCAGGCTTCAAGGTGGCCATGTCCGGGCTGAACGACGGCCGCATCGGCATCGCCGCCCAGGGGCTCGGAGTGGGACGGGCCGCCCTGGAGCTCTCGGTGCAGTACGCCAAGCAGAGGGAGCAGTTCGGCCGCCCCCTGGCCGAGAACCAGGGGCTCCGCTGGATGATCGCGGACATGGCCACGGATGTGGAGGCCGCGGAAGGGCTCATCCACACCGCGGCGGCGATGAAGGACCAGGGGAGGGAGTGCTCCAAGGAGGCCTCCATGGCCAAGCTCTACGCCACGGAGATGGCCAACCGGGTCGCCGGCCAGGCGGTGCAGATCCACGGCGGATACGGCTACACCAAGGAGTTCAGTGTGGAGCGCCTCTACCGCGACGCCCGGGTCTTCACCATCTACGAGGGCACCTCCCAGATCCAGAAGATCGTCATCGCCAACGAGGTCCTGGCGGATCAGAAGAAGAAGAAGAAGGGGAAGAAATAAGCCGGAAGCAACATTCACAGGGTTGCTTCGAGCGCATGGATTCAGAGCGTTAACCGCAAATCACGCCTTTAGGGCGAATCAAGACGCCAAGAGCGCCCAGGATAAAGCGCAAAGCTTCTTGTTTGACCAAAACCGGGTAGCGGTTTGGGTCAAGGCAGCTTTTCTTTTGCCGCTACCCGGCAAAAGAAAAGGAACCCAGCCTTAGCGTTTCTTCCTTTGCGCCCTTGGCGTCTTGGCGGTTCATATTCCGGGGCCGACCCCCTGCTTCTCGCGGATCCTCTCCCACTTGGCGCAGACCTCGCTGGCAACGCGGACCGAGGCGGCGTCCACCATTTCCCCGTCCAGGGAGATGACCCCCTCTCCGCGGGCCCTGGCCTGCTCGAAGGCCTCCAGGATGCGGCGACAGCGCTCGTAATCCGCTTTGTCCGGGGTGTACACACGGTTGACGGTCTCGATCTGGTCCGGGTGCACGGCCCATTTGCCATCAAACCCCAGGGCCGCGCTCATGCGGCAGGAGCGCTCCAGCCCCTCCGGATCCCGATAGTCCCCATAGGGGGCGTCCACAGCCTGCAATCCCGCGGCACGCGCGGCCATGAGCAGACGGCTCAGGGGATAGTGCCACTTGTGCCCCGGATAATCCGGATCCTCCTCCCCGTGTCCGCTGGCGCCGCGGCTGGGCACGCGCAGCGAGGCGCCGTAGTCAGCCACTCCGAAGACCAGGACCTCCAGCCTGTTGGAGGCGGTCGCGATCTCCTCCACCTTGAGCATGCCCCGGGCATCCTCCACGCTGGCTTCCAGGCCGATGCCGCCCTTTTGCCCGGTATTGGCTTCAATCTGCTCCAGGAGCATGGCCACTGCGCCGATTTCCGTGACAGAGCGCACC